>NZ_JBGCCA010000004.1:0-260030 GCF_041261265.1 Streptacidiphilus sp. MAP12-33 | reverse complement strand
TACCTGCGCAGATTCGACCTGGAACACACATTTAGGCTGTTCAAGCAGTCCCTCGGGTGGGCCCGCCCGCGCCTGCGCAGCCCCGAAGCGGCGGAGCGCTGGACCTGGCTTGTGATCGCCGCACACACCCAGCTCCGCCTCGCCGTCCCGCTCGCGGCTGACCGGCGCCGGCCATGGGAGAAGACCAGCCGTCCCGGCACCGCGCTGACCCCGACCCGGGTCCGCCGCGGGTTTCGGAACATCCGACCGCACCTGCCATGTCCGGCCCGCGCACCCAAACCCTCCCGGGCCGGCCCTGGACGGCCGTCCGGCCGCAAGAACCGCCACCCCGCCACCCGCCACGACGTGGGCAAAACCGTCAAACGACCCGAGACCCTGATCGAACGCGACCGAGTCAGACCACGTTGATCACAGCCCTGAACAGGCCGAATGGTTAAGGATCAAGCTGATCCCGTGCTCGGCCGGAGGCCGCCGGAACCGCACCTGCGGATCCGGCGGCCTCCGGCGTGTGGCCTACTCGACCGGCTGCGGCAGCGGATGTTCCGTGGACGCGGCCGTCCGGGTGGTCGCCTGGTGGAGGCGCTCGCCCTCGATGTCGAGGTCGGGGAGGAGGCGGGCCAGCCACGTCGGGAGCCACCAGGCGGCGCGGCGGGTGAGGGCGAGGACGGCGGGGACGAAGGTCATCCGGATCACGAAGGCGTCGAGTGCGACGCCGGTGGCCAGGGCGAAGGCGATCTGCTTGAGCATCGTGCTGTCGGTGCCGAGGAAGGCGGCGAAGACGGAGATCATGATCAGCGCCGCCGCCGTGACGACCCGCCCGCTGTGCCGGGCGCCGGCGTGGACCGCGTGGAGCGGGTCCCCGGTCGCGGTGTAGGACTCGCGCATCCGGGAGACGAGGAAGACCTCGTAGTCCATGGCGAGTCCGAAGAGCACGGCCAGCAGCAGAATCGGCAGGAAGCTGCTGATCGGCCCGGTGCTGTCGAGGCCGAACAGGCTGCCCAGGTGTCCGAGTTGGAAGACGGAGACGACCGCGCCGAGGGTGGCGGCGATGGACAGGACGAAGCCGGCCGCTGCCTTGAGCGGCACCACGACCGAGCGGAAGACCAGGAGCAGCAGGAGCAGCGACAGCCCGACGACGACAGCGGCGAACGGGACCAGCGCGGCGTTGAGCTTGGCCGCGACGTCGATCTGGACCGCCGTGTTGCCGGTGACCTGGATGTTCGCGCCGGTCTGCCGCTCGATCTCCGCACGGTCGTCGCGGATGGTGGTGACCAGCGTCTTGGTCGCGGCGTCGCTGGGGCCGGTCCTCGGTATCACCTGGATCAGCGCCGTGTGGGTCGCCGGGTTGAGGACGGGCTTGCCGACGGCCGCCACGTCCGGCAGTCCGCGCAGGATGTCGGCGAGGTCACGGGTGGACTGCTGTGCCTCGCCGCTGTTGCCATTGCCGGTGTCGGCGAGGACGAGCAGGGGGCCGTTGAAACCGGGGCCGAAGTGTTCGGAGATCTCGTCGTAGGCGAGGCGCTGTGAACTGCCGGACGGTGCGGTGCCGTTGTCGGGCAGGGCCAGGGTCATCGAGTGGGCCGGCCAGGCCAGCGCGCCGATGGCGACGGCGACCGCGGCGAGGGCGAGCAGAGGGCGACGGGTGACCTGCCGGAACCACGCCTCGGCCGCGTTCGCGGCACGGCCCGCGCGGCCCGCGCGAGCGGTGGCGTCAGTGCGGCCGGTGGGGTCGGTGCGGTCGGTGGTCGCGGGCGAGCCCTCCGCCGCGGCCTCGCGGCGGGCGGCGCGTGAGCCGGGACGGGGTGCCAACCGCGCGCCGGCGAAGCCGAGGATCGCGGGCAGCAGAGTGGTGGCGACCAGGACGGCGGTCAGTACGGCACCCGCGGCGGCCAGCCCCATGGCGGTCAGGAACGGGATGCCGACGACGGTGAGGCCCGCCATGGCGATCACGACGGTGAGGCCCGCGAAGACGACGGCACTCCCGGCCGTGCCGACGGCCAGCGCCGCGGATTCCTCCGGGGCCATGCCCTGGGCGAGTTGGGAGCGGTGGCGGGTGACGATGAAGAGGGCGTAGTCGATGCCGACGGCCAGGCCGATCATCAGCGCCAGACTCTGCGCGGTGGAGGAGATCGCGACGACGCCGGTCAACGACAACAGGCCGAAGATCGCCGTGGCCACTCCGAAGACGGCGGTGACCAGCGGTATCCCGGCGCTCAGCAGCGAGCCGAAGGTGATCACCAGGATCAGCAGGGCGACGCCGATGCCGATCAGGTCGCTGTTCGACTTGCCGGGCGCGTTACCGAAGGCGGAGCCTCCGACGTCGGCCCGCAGACCCGGCTGGCCGGCCGAGGCCACCGACACCTTGGACGTGAGCGCGTCGAGCGAGCCGGAGGCGAGGCCGCTGCTCGGCACCTCGTACTGGACCTGGGCGACGGCGGTGCTCTTGTCGGGGGAGACGGTGTGCGAGTCGAACGGGCTGATCACCCGGGCCACCTGCGGGGCGGTGGCCGCAGCGTTCACAGCGGCGCGGATGGCCGCGGCGTCGGCGGGATCGGTGACCTTCTGCCCGGTGGGCGCCGTGAACACGATCTGCGCGCTGGTGCCGGAGGAGGCCGGGAAGTCGGTCTTCATCCGGTCCAGGGCCTGCTGGGACTCGGAGCCCGGGATGGAGAAGGTGTTGTCGAACTTGCCGCTCCCGCCGAAGGCGACGGTGCAGGCGACCACGGCGGCGACGATCGCCAGCCAGAGCGCGAGAACGCTGCGTCGGTGGCGGAAGGCGAACCTGCCGAGACGGTGCAGGACGGTGGGCATGGGTGCTCCGGGGGAGAAACTGGCAGTTCTGCCACGTTAGCAAAATGGCAGGACTGCCAGTTTCATCCTCAAGGCTGAGATACTCGGCCTGTGGACACGACCCCAGGAGGAGCCCTGACCCTGAGCGGGTCGGTAAGCGGGCAGCGGTCGGACGGGCAGGGCGAGGGGCGGCGTGAGCAGAACAAGCGCCGCACCCACGAGGCGCTGATCGAGGCAGCCGGCCGGCTCTTCCAGGAGCGTGGCTACGAGGCGACGACCGTGCGGGACATCGCCGCGGCGGCGGGCGTGGGCGAGCGGACCTTCTTCCGCTACTTCCCGAGCAAGGAGAGCCTGGTCCTGCAGCAGGTCCGCGATCTGGTGCCGCTGCTCGCCGCCGAGATCCGGGACCGCCCGGCCGCCGAGCCGCCGCTGGTCGCGCTGCGCGAGGCCCTGCTGGAGGTCGCGCAGCGCAACGGGGCGAACCCGGCGGTCCTGCTCGCCGCGTCCGGCCCCCTGCGCGTGGTCACCCCTACCGACGGGCGGGGCGACCGGCATCTGCTCTACGACATGGAGGAGGCCGTGGCGGGCGCGTTCACCGACCGACTGCTGCGTGAAGGGGGAGGGCCGGACTCCGGGGACGTGGAGTCGGTGGCGTTCCGCGCCTCCGTCCTCAGTCGCGTCGGCGTCGGCGTGCTGCGCGCGGTGCGCCTGAACTACGGGCGCCTCTCGGAAGCCGAAGGCTCGTCGATGGACCCGGCCCAGCTGGTTCGGGACGCCTTCGCGTGTCTGGAGCAAGCAGGTCGGTCCTGAGTCCCGCGAACGGCCTGCGTGACCTGGTCTCGCCCAGCAGGATGAGGTCATGCAGACGGAGGTCGATCCCGACGGGCGACTGGACGGCGCGACGCTCAGGCTCCGCTCCGACGTGACCGTTGACGCCAGCGGCGATGCGCTCCGACTGGCCTGCCCGGTCGGGACGTTCGCACTGCGGGCGGTGGCGCCGCGGGTCGTCGCGGCCCTGCGGAGTTTCGACGGCACCGCGCGTGCGGTCGGCGACGCGGCAGACGGGCTCACCGAGCCGGAGGCGCGTCAGCTGTGGACGATCCTGCGGCGGCTGAGCGACCTGTTCGTCCACCGGATCGAGAGCCATGGCCGGCCCCTGGTCGAGGTAGAGGTGACGCGACGTCATGCGCGGTACGAGCCGGCTTCCCTGGCGGTGGGAACGCCCGTACGGCTGTCGAGGTTCGCGCTGCTGCGCACCCACGCCGGAGCGCTGGTGCTCGAATCCCCGTTGTCCGGACATCGGTTCACACTGCTCGACGCCGCGGCGGTCGCCGCCGCCGGAGCGCTGGGCGGCCGCTACACGGCGGGCGAGCCGGTCGCCGGTGTGAACCGACCCGTCATGGAGAAGTTGCTCGGGCACCTGGTGGGCGCGGGCCTGGCCGAGGCGGGTCGCTCCGACGGAGACGTCCACGTCTTCCCCTCCGACGAGGACGACACGCTGCGGCAGTGGGAGTTCCACGACCTGCTCGCCCACTCCCGCTCCCGCGTCGGCGGGTTCGACCAGCCCCTCGGGGCCGTCTTCGCCCATCGCGACCGGATCGGGCCCCAGCCGGCGGTCCGACCCCTGCCCGAGGGCGGAGCGATCCCGCTGCACCGGCCCGACCTGGACGCCGTGGCGGCCGACGACCCCGCCCTCGGCACCGTGCTCGAGGGCCGCCGCTCCCTCCGGGCCTACGGGGAGCAGCCGATGACCGCCGAGCAGCTCGGCGAGTTCCTCTACCGGACGGCGCGGGTGCGCGGCCGTCGCGGTCCGACGGCGTCCACCCCTTACGAGACGACGTCGCGCCCCTACCCCAGCGGCGGCGGAGTCCACGATCTCGAGCTCTACCTCAGCGTCCGGCGCTGCGCGGGCGTCGAGCCGGGGGTCTACGGCTACGACCCGGTCGGCCATCGGCTCGTCCTGGTCAACGGCGACCCGCGGGACCTGGCCGCGATGGTCGGCTCCGCCGCGACCGGGATCGGGTTCCTGGCCGAGCCGGACGTCGTCCTCACCGTCACCTCCCGCTTCCAGCGGCTCTCCTGGAAGTACCGGGCGATCGCCTACTCCCTCGCGCTCAAGCACGTCGGCGTGCTCTACCAGACCATGTACCTGGTGGCGACGGCGATGCGGCTCGCCCCCTGCGCCCTGGGCAGCGGCGACAGCGAACTCGCGGCGCGGGTACTGGGCCTGGACCCGCTCGAGGAGCCGGCCGTCGGCGAGTTCCTCCTCGGCAGCCGTCCGGCGCCGGTGCCCGGAGCCTGAGGCGGGCGCGCCTGGTTAGGCTTCGCGTATGCGGATCTCGGTTTCCTCCGACATGGACGAGGGCGTCGCCCGGCAGCTGGTCGCGGAGCTGCGGCGTCGCGGTCACTCGGTGATCGCACACGGCGCGCTGGCGCCCGAGGAGAAGGACGACTGGGCGTTCTGCAGCGAGGCCGCGGCGCGTGACGTCGTCGAGGGCCGCGCGGACCAGGCCGTCGTCTGCTGCTGGACCGGTACCGGCGCGTCCATCGCGGCCAACAAGCTCCCCGGGATACGGGCCGCGCTCTGCACCGACGGCTACACGGCGGGCGGGGCGCGCCGCTGGAACGACGCCAACGTGCTGGCACTGAGCCTGCGCCTGACCTCGGCCGCGTTGCTCTCCGAGATCCTCGACGCATGGTTCGACGGCGCGCCCAGCCAGGAGCCCGACGACCAGGAGAACATCGCGCACCTCGGCCGGATCGGCCTGGGATGAGCGGCGGGGCGAGCGGCGGGATGAGCTGGGTGCTGATGCGCCAGGACGACAACGGCAACCGCGTCGAGATGGCACGGTTCGAGGCCCGCGCGGACGCGGAGGCCGCGGCGGCTGAGTTCGAGGCGCGCGGGCACAAGCAGCTGTACTGGGTGACCCCGGCCGCCGTCCGGGTCGTGGTCGGCGCGGCGCTGTTCGACACGTCCGGCACACGCGTCCTGGCTGCCCGCCGCTCGGCGCCGGCGGCCCTGGCGGGCCGGTGGGAGTTCCCCGGCGGCAAGGTCGAACCGGGAGAGAGCGTGCCCGCGGCGCTGGAGCGGGAGCTCCGGGAGGAGCTGGGCGTCACGGCCCGCGCGGGCGAGCGGCTGCCCGGCGCGTGGGAGGTCCGGCCCGGCCTGGAGCTCCAGATCTGGACCGCGTCCCTGCTGGACGGGGCCCCGCAGCCGCTGGAGGACCACGACGAGCTGCGCTGGCTCGACGCGGCCACGCTGGACTCCGTCGCCTGGCTCCCCCAGGACCGCTTCGCGCTCCCGCACGTGAGGCAGCTGCTGTAGGCGGCGCAGCCGCCAGGGGCGCGGGGAACCACGCGAGCAGCTACTGATGAGCGGATGGCCCTGCACGTTCGGGGCTCTGCCTCGCCGGGTGGCTTGTCGCGCAGTTCCCCGCGCCCCAGAGGTCGATGCAGCTCCCGGGAAGATGACCCGTCCGGCGGGGTACGGGAGGTTTCAGGTGGGTATGTCAGTATCCGGCCGCCATCCCGAGCGGTGGCCGGGACTGGGGAGACGTGAGGCGAGCTGACGCGCGTGCGCGCCTGCGGCGGAGGCCCGCGGCGGGTGGCGCCGGGGGGATCGTCCGTCGTGCCGCGTCCCGGGCGGCCGCGCCCGCGCCGTTCCCCGGAGCGTTGACGGTCGGCGGGGACCAGGAGGAGTCGGTCGGGCGCCGCAGCGGCAGTCTGCTGGACCTGGTCCGGGTCGCGATCGCTCTGCTGGACGAGCAGGGGCGGGTGATGCTCTGGAGCCAGGCGGCGGAGTCCCTCCTCGGCTTTCCGAGCGAAGCCCTGGTCGGGCGGGACCTGGACGTCCTGCTCGGGGACGACGCCGAGATGATCAAGGTGGTCCGGGAGGCCATCGCGGGTGTGCTGCGGGACGGCGACTCGTGGTCGGGCATCGCCCGCCTGCGGCACCGCGACGGGCACGACGTCCGGCTGGAGGCGCGGCTCTCGCTGCTGGAGAACGGCGACGGCGTACCGTTTCTGCTCTGCCGTTTCGCGGACGCGACCGCGCTGCTCGGGCTGGAGCAGGGGCTCGCCGTCCAGGAGGCGCTCTTCGAGCAGTCGCCGCTCGGTCTGGCGGTCTTCGACCGCGAGCTGCGTTACGTCCGGGTCAACGAGACGCTGGCCCGGATGAACGGACTCCCCGTCGAGGCGCACTTGGGGCGCACCTCCGGGGAGGCGCTGCCGCAGCTGGCCGCCGACGAGGTGATGGCGGTGCAGCGGCAGGTGCTGGCCACCGGCGAACCGGTGATCGACGTGACGGTCAACAGTGCCGATCCGAGCGAGCAGGGCTACCGGTCCATTTCCTACTCGCGCCTCCAGGACCGCTCCGGGCGGGTCCTCGGCCTGACCGGCATGATCATGGACGTGACGGACCGCTACCGGGCGGTCGCCAAGGTCGAGCGTGCCCGGCAGCGGCTCGCCCTGCTCAACGAGGTCGGCAGCCGGATCGGGGACCTGCTCGACGCCGAGCTGATCGCGCAGGAGGTGGCCGACGCGCTCGTGCCCCGCCTCGCCGACCACTCCGGGGTCGCCGTGCTCGAAGCCGTGCTCGACGGGGCCGAGCTGCCCAGGCACCAGCACTCGCGGCTGACGCCGCTGGTCATGGCCGCGACGGCGGCGGTCGTGCCGGGGCCGGACGCGGAGGCGATGCAGACACCGGGCGCGCGGATAAACATGACCGAGGACTCGCTCTTCGGCCGCGTGCTGCGCACCGGCATGGCGGAGACCCTGGACGCGGCGACACAGCTGGAGGACGTCTCCGGCCAGGGTGATCCGCGGGTCCGCGCCGCCTACCGGCTGGGCGTGCACTCGCTGTTGGTGGTGCCGTTGCGGGCCCGCGGCATCGTGCTCGGCCTGCTGATCCTGGACCGGGCCGGGCGGCGCGAGGGTTTCGACCACGACGACCTGGTCTTCGCCAGCGAGCTCGCGGACCGCGCGGGCGCCTCCTTCGACAACGCCCGCCTCTACGCGCGCGAGCGCGCCGCCGCGCTGATGCTGCAGCGCAGCCTGCTGCCGCAGACGGTGGTGCAGCCGCCGGGCATGGAGGTCGGCTACCGGTACGTGCCCGGCAGCAGCGGCGCCGAGGTGGGCGGCGACTGGTTCGACGTGATCCCGCTGCCGCGCGGGCGAACCGCGCTGGTGGTCGGCGACGTCATGGGCCACGGGCTGCGGGCCGCCGCGACGATGGGCCGGCTGCGGACGGCCGTGCGCACGCTGGCCGGCCTCGACCTGCCGCCGCACCGCCTGCTGCAGAAGGTGCACGACCTCGCCGACGACCTCGCCCAGGGGCCGGAGGAGGCCCTGATCGCCACCTGCGTGTACGTGGTCTACGACCCGGCCACGCGAAAACTGCTGCTGTCGAAGGCGGGCCACACCGAGCCGCTGCTCATCACCCCGGGCCCGGCGGCTGTTCACAGCGAGGAGTCGGTTCACAGTGGCCGGGGGCTGGTCGGGGGAGCCGCGAACGTGCTCGCGCTGCCCTCGGGCGCGCCGATCGGCGTCGGCGGTGTGCCCTTCGAGGTCACCGAGCTCACCGTGCCGGAGGGGAGCCTGCTCGCGCTCTACACCGATGGGCTGGTCGAGTCGCGCACGGAGGACATCGACGTGGGCACGCGCCGCCTGTGCGCCGTGCTGGAGCTCCCGCACGCCTCGGTCGAGGAGGCGTGCGAAGCGGTGGTCAGCACCCTGGACCAGGGGCAGGAACCCGACGACGTGGCGCTGTTGCTCGCCAGGCTCGGCGGGGCGCCGCTCCCGGCCGCGGTGCGCGAGGAGCGGTGGACCCTCAGCGCCGAGCCCTCGGCCCCCGCCCAGGCCCGCCGACTGGTCCGCGCGACGCTGCCCGAGTGGGACCTGCACGAGCTCCAGGACACGACGGAACTGCTGGTCAGCGAGCTGGTGACGAACGCCGTCCGGTACGGCGGCGCGCCGATCGGGCTGCGGCTGGCGCTCGGCGAGGAGTCCTTCCTCGTCGAGGTCGCCGATCCGCTGCCGGACCCGCCGCAGGAGCGTCAGGCAGCCGGGACCGACGAGGGCGGCCGTGGGCTGCAACTGGTGCACCGGCTCGCGCACCGGTGGGGGACCCGCGCCGAGGGCACCGGAAAGGTCGTCTGGTTCGAACAGACGCTGCCCGACGCCCCGGGTCACGGCGGGGCCTCGCACGGGCCTTGATCGGCTCGCCGTCGCAACCACCTCCCGCTCGGCCGGAGTGAGGCGTAAGGTTCCGATTCCGGACACTCCGTGCTCCGCCTGCCCCGGGGGCACCCCGCGTCCCTCGCTCGATGTGATGTCGAGATGATCAGGGCGTAGGCGAGATCACTGTGATGATGAATACTCGGAACGCGAGAACCCGCACCGATCGCCACAGGAGTCGGTAGTTGAGCGAAACGCCGTCACGCGAAGCCGCCGAGGCGGCCGCGTTCACGCCGCGGGTGGGCGGGGACGCCGTGATCCCGCATCCGGCCGGCGAGCCGGGAGAGCCGGGGGAGTCGCGGCCGCAGACCGCGGCGCCCAGCCTGTGGGGGCGCAGTCTGTGGGGTCACAGCGAACTCGGCTCGATCTACGACTACATACAGGTCGCCGCGTTCTCGATCGACGCCGACGGGCTGATCTCCCAGTGGAGCGACCGGGCGGCAGAGTTCTTCGGACTCCCGGCCGAGGAGGTCGTGGGCCGCGACCCGATCACCACCTTCTCCCCGCGCGAGCTGTGGCGCCGCGGCCGGGAGCGGTTCGAGGAGATCCTGGCCGGCAAGGAGTGGGTCGGCACCGCGCCCTACCGGGGCCCGGACGGGCAGGAGCAGGTCGCCGAGCTCTACCTGATGCCGGCGCGCGGCAGCGAGGGGCGCGCGGGCGTGGTGTGCATGGCGGTGGACCTGCGCAGACTGCGGGCCATCGAGACCGAACTGGCCGCGTCGGAGGCGGTCTTCGGCCAGGCCCCCACCGGTTTTGTCCTCTTCGACCACGAGAGCCGCATCCAGCGGGTCAACGAGAGTTTCGCCCGCGCACTCGGGCTCGGCGCCGAGGACCTGGTCGGGCTCACCCCGCGGGACCTGATGGCCCCCCGTGACGCGCAACGCCTGGGCCGGGCGGTCGCGGAGGTGCTGGAGAGCGGCGATCCCGTCGTCGACCTCACCTTCACCGGGGAGCTTCCCGGGCGTGTCGGCCGCCGCCGCTGGTCGATCTCGCTCTACCGGCTGCTCAGCGCCGGCAACCGCCCGATGGGTGTGGCCGGCCAGGTCATCGACGTCACCGGGCGCGCCCGCGCCGAGCGCGAGGCCGCCAGCGCGCGCCGCAGCCTGGCACTGCTCAACGAGGCCAGCGGCCACATCGGCTCGACCCTGGACCTGGAGACCACCGCCCGCGAGCTGCTGGACGTCACCGTCCCCGGCTTCTGCGACGTGGCCACCGTCGACCTCTACAACGCGGTGCTCACCGCCGACGCCGAGGGCCGCCGGGTCGACGACGGCGACGGCACCGGCGAACTGCGTCGCGTGGCCTCCGCCAGCACCGTCCACCGCGAGGGCGCGCCGACGCCGACCGCGGAGGTCGGCGGCGCCTTCTGCTACCCGCCGCGCTCGCCCTACGCCAAGGCGCTGCGCACCGGTCGCAGCCTCACCCTCATCGGTCCCGGCAACCCCGACCCGAACCCGCTGATCTCCAGCGCCGTCGTGGTGCCGATGGTGGCCCGCGAGAAGGTGCTGGGCCTCGTCCAGCTCTCGCGCGCCAAGGGCAGTGAGCCCTTCGACGCGCGCGACGTCGCCATCGCGACCGAGCTGGTCTCCCGGGCGGCGGTGTGTATCGACAACGCGCGGTTGTACCGGCGAGAACACGAGCGGGCGCTGATCCTGCAGCGCTCCCTGTTGCCACCGGGCAACCCGGAGGCCTCGGGTCTGGAGATCGCCTGCCGCTACCGCCCCGCGGGCAGCGGCACCGAGGTCGGCGGCGACTGGTTCGACGTCATTCCCCTGCCCGGCAACCGCACCGCGCTGGTCGTCGGCGACGTGATGGGCCGCGGGCTCCGCGCGGCGGTGGCCATGGGCCAGCTGCGCACGGCTGTGCGGACGCTCGCGCTGCTGGATCTGGACCCTGCCGACGTGCTCACCCAGCTCGACGAGATCGCCCGCGGACTGTCGGCCGACCCGGAGTCCGACGGTGGCGAGTCCGGCGAGCTCTACCTCGCTACCTGCGTGTACGCGGTCTACGACGCGGTGACGCGCCGCTGCACGATCGCCAACGCGGGACACCTGCCGCCGGTCGTCGTCGACCCGGCGGGCGGCCCCAACCCGGCGCTGATGCTGGAGCTCCCCGAGGGTCTGCCCCTCGGTGTCGGCGGCGAGCCCTTCGAGGAGGTCACCGTCGAGCTCCCGGACGGCGCGCTGTTCGGGCTCTACACGGACGGGCTGGTGGAGTCCCGCAACCACCAGCTGGAGGACGGCCTGTCCGCGTTGCGCGACGCACTGAGCGGACCGGAGCGCCCCCTGGAGGCGCTCTGCGACCAGCTGCTGACGGAACTCGATCCGCACCACGGCGAGGACGACATCGCCCTGCTGATGGCACGCGTGAGCGCGTTGCCGAGCAACTCGGTCGGGGACTGGATCCTCCCCTCCGAGCCGACGTCCGTCGCCCGCGCCCGTGAACTGGCCTGCGGCTGGCTGCTGGCCTGCGGGCTGGACGAGCTGGTCGACACGGTCGAGCTCCTCGTCAGCGAGCTCGCGACGAACGCGCTCCGGCACGGCCGCGGGGACATCCGCCTCCGGCTGCTGCGGGACTCCGTCCTGGTCTGCGAGGTCTGGGACAACGGCTACGCCCAACCCCGCCAGCGCCGCGCCCGCGATACGGACGAGGGCGGCCGCGGCCTTCAGCTGGTGAGCCTGCTGGCCGACCGCTGGGGGAGTCGAAGGACTCCCAACGGCAAAGCGGTGTGGTTCGAACTAGGGCTCCCCGCAACCCCCTAGGGGCGCGGGGCTCTGCTTGGTCAACTGCGGGCGCGAGCAACCACCGGCGTGCGGATGGCCCTGCTCGTTGAGGACCATCCGCATGTCAGTGGCTTGTCGCGCCCACGCCGCGGGCACCTCCCGGCCGAAGGCTGGGGGAGGAGCCGCACATCGGCAGCGCCCGCGCCCCTGGAGGTGCGACTCACCGTCGGCGTGAAATCTTGCTCCCGAGCCAGACCAGTGGGTCGTACTTGCGGTCAACCGCGCGCTCCTTCAACGGAATCAGCGCGTTGTCCGTGATCTTGATGCCCTCCGGGCAGACCTCCGAGCAGCACTTGGTGATGTTGCAGTAGCCCAGCCCGTGCTCCTCCTGCGCCGTCTTCTTCCGGTCCAGGCCCTCCGCGGCCGCCGCGTCCAGCGGGTGCATGTCGAGCTCGGCGACCCGCATCAGGAAGCGCGGCCCCGCGAACGCGGGCTTGTTCTCCTCGTGGTCGCGGACCACGTGGCAGGTGTCCTGGCACAGGAAGCACTCGATGCACTTGCGGAACTCCTGCGAGCGGTTCACATCCTCCTGCTGCATCCGGTACTCGCCGGGCTTCACGCCCTGCGGCGGGACGAACGCCGGGATCTCGCGGGCCTTCTGGTAGTTGAAGCCCACGTCCGTCACCAGGTCGCGCAGGACCGGGAAGGCGCGCATCGGGGTGATGGTCACCGTCTCGCCCGCCGGCAGGGTCGACATGCGGGTCATGCACATCAGCCGCGGGCGGCCGTTGATCTCGGCGCTGCAGGAGCCGCACTTGCCGGCCTTGCAGTTCCAGCGCACGGCGAGGTCGGGCGCCTGGGTCGCCTGGATCCGGTGGACGACGTCGAGGACCACCTCGCCCTCGTTGACCTCGACCTGGAAGTCCGTCAGCTCCCCGCTCTCGGCGTCGCCGCGCCAGACGCGGAACGTGGCCTCGTAGCTCAATGCTCCGCTCCGTTCTCAGTCTTCTTCTCGGCGTCCGCACGCTGCGGAGGGAGCTCCGCCTCGGGCAGCTCGTCCTCGGTCAGGTACTTCTTCAGCTCGTCGACGCCGAACAGGGCGAGCAGGTCCTCGCGGATCGGCGGGTTCGCCTTGCGCTGGAGCGTGATCGCCCCCTCGCCGGGGACCGGCTTGTCGGCCAGCGCGCAGGCGAGCAGGACGCGGCGCCACTCCGCGGCCATCGCCGGGTGGTCCTCGCGGGTGTGGCCGCCGCGGCTCTCCTGGCGTTCCAGCGCCGCACGCGCCACGCATTCGGAGACCAGCAGCATGTTGCGCAGGTCCAGGGCCAGGTGCCAGCCCGGGTTGAACTGCCGGTGTCCCTCGACGCCGGCCTGCTCGGCCCGCTCGCGCAGGGCGGAGAGCCGGTGCAGGGCCTCCTCCATCTCGCCCTCGCGCCGGATGATGCCGACCAGGTCGTTCATCGACTGCTGCAGTTCCTGGTGCAGGCCGTAGGGGTTCTCGCCACCCTCGGCGGCGAAGGGAGCCAGCGCCTCCTCCGCGGCCGCGTCGATCTGCTCCTGGTCCACCACCGGGCGGTCGTCCGCCGCCGCCTGCGCGTACTGCGAGGCGTGCAGACCGGCGCGGCGGCCGAAGACCAGCAGGTCGGAGAGGGAGTTGCCGCCCAGCCGGTTGGAGCCGTGCATCCCGCCGGCGACCTCACCGGCCGCGAACAGCCCGGGGACACAGGAGGACGCGGTGTCCGGGTCGACCTCGACGCCGCCCATCACGTAGTGGCAGGTCGGGCCGACCTCCATCGGCTCGGCGGTGATGTCGACGTCCGCCAGCTCCTTGAACTGGTGGTGCATCGACGGCAGCCGCCGCCGGATCTCCTCGGCCGGCAGGCGCGTCGAGACGTCGAGGTACACACCGCCGTGCGGGGTGCCGCGGCCCGCCTTGACCTCGCTGTTGATCGCGCGGGCCACCTCGTCGCGCGGCAGCAGCTCCGGGGGGCGCCGGTTGTTGGCCTGGTCCTGGTACCAGCGGTCGCCCTCCTCCTCCGTCTGCGCGTACTTCTCGCGGAAGACGTCGGGGATGTAGTCGAACATGAAGCGCTTGCCGTCGCTGTTGCGCAGCACACCGCCGTCGCCGCGCACGGACTCGGTGACCAGGATGCCCTTGACCGACGGCGGCCAGACCATCCCGGTCGGGTGGAACTGGACGAACTCCATGTTGATCAGGTTGGCCCCCGCGAGCAGCGCCAGCGCGTGGCCGTCCCCGGTGTACTCCCAGGAGTTGGAGGTCACCTTGAACGACTTGCCGATGCCGCCCGTCGCCAGCACGACGGCCGGCGCCTCGATGACGAAGAAACGCCCCGACTCGCGCTGGTAGCCGAAGACCCCGCTGACCCGATCTCCGTCTTTCAAGACCCGGGTGACCGTGTACTCCTGGAAGACCTTGATCCGCGCCTCGTAGTCGCCGTGCTCGCGGAAGTCCTCCTGCTGCAGGCTGACGATCTTCTGCTGCAGGGTGCGGATCAGCTCCAGCCCGGTGCGGTCGCCGACGTGGGCCAGGCGCGGGTACTCGTGGCCGCCGAAGTTGCGCTGGGAGATCCGGCCGTCCTTGGTGCGGTCGAAGAGCGCGCCCCAGGTCTCCAGCTCCCAGACCCGCTCGGGGGCCTCCTTGGCGTGCAGCTCGGCCATCCGCCAGTGGTTGAGGAACTTGCCGCCGCGCATGGTGTCGCGGAAGTGCACCTGCCAGTTGTCCTGGTCGTTGACGTTGCCCATGCTGGCCGCGATGCCGCCCTCGGCCATCACGGTGTGGGCCTTGCCGAAGAGCGACTTGCAGATGATCGCCGTCCGCCTGCCGTTCCCGCGGGCCTCGATCGCCGCCCGCAGTCCGGCGCCGCCGGCTCCCACCACCACCACGTCGAAGTCGTGGCGCTCCACCTCGGTCATGAAGTTGTTCCCTTGAGTGTCAGACGATCAGAAGAAGCGCGGGTCGCTGAAGGCGCCGCTCGCCAGCAGGTACACGTAGAGGTCGGCCAGGCCCACACTGAACAGGGAGGCCCAGGCCAGCTGCATGTGGCGGGCGTTCAGCTTGCTGACCCAGGTCCACATCCGGTAGCGCACGGGGTGCTTGGAGAAGTGCCGCAGCCGGCCGCCGACGATGTGCCGGCAGGAGTGGCACGAGGCCGTGTACGCCCAGATCAGCGAGACGTTGACCAGCAGCACCAGGGTGCCCAGGCCCATGTGGCCCCAGTGCCCCTGCGCGTCGCGGAAGCCGAGGATCGCGTCCCAGGTGAGGATCCCGGCCACCGGGATGGCGAGGTAGAAGAAGTACCGGTGGATGTTCTGCAGGATCAGCGGGAACCGGGTCTCGCCGCTGTACTTCGCGTGCGGCTCGGCGACCGCGCAGGCCGGCGGGGAGGACCAGAAGGACCGGTAGTAGGCCTTGCGGTAGTAGTAGCAGGTCATCCGGAAGCCCAGCGGGAAGATCAGCACGATCAGCGCCGGGGAGAGCCGCCACCAGCCGCCGAAGAGCGCCCAGTCTGCGCCGCCGTCCATCTGCGGGCAGTTGGCGGCCAGGCAGGGGGAGTAGAACGGCGAGACGTAGGGCGCGGCATAGGAGGTGTGCAGCCCGAAGAAGGCCCGCCAGGTCGAGTAGCCGATGAACAGGAGCAGGCCTGCGGCGGTCAACACCTGGGGGAGCCACCAGCGGTCCAGCCGCAGATGCCGTTGTGCGATCGCCGCGCGCCCGGGGGAGTGGACCCCCCGGGCGGCTTTCTCCGCGGCCTCGGGGGGCCTCGTCTCCGTCGTCACTGCTGTTCTCGTCCTCTCCTGGGCGGTTCCGGAACGCGTCGCTTCCGGGTCAGTGGTGGTGCCCGCCGATGCCCTCGTCCTCGGCTCCGTGCCACATCGCCGGGTCGTAGGGGGTGTCCGGAACCTCGATCAGGCGGTTGCCCTGTTCGGGCACGCAGGTGGGCGGCAGGCAGGCCCGCAGTCGGGCCAGCGCCTGCCTGGTCTCGTCGACGGCGCGGTCCAGCTCGGCGAGGCGGCGGTGCGCCTCCGCCAGAGCGGTCGGGTCGATCGTGTTCGAGGGCACGGCTCAGCTCCCCTCCACGCGCACGGGTTTTCGATTCCTGATGTTGTGTCAGGAACGCGCGGAAGCGAGTGTGGCCCCGATCACCCTCACATGGAAAGGCTTTGCTCACGATTGGCGGATTACGCCTCGCTCGCGCGCGCCCCCGCCTGGCGCAATCCGCTGCCCCGATCGAGTGGCTTCCACAGCCTGGCCGACGTGTCGTCAGGCCGACTGCGCACGACGGACCTTGAGTGTGGGTGTGGTGTATCGCAACAGCTTCCCCCGCCCGCCGCGCGAGACGGCTGCCTCGCTGCTGGCCGTCTCCGTCGCCCTGGTGCTCGCCGCCTGCTCGGGTTCGGACACGCCCTCGGTCCGTGCCGACGACATGACCCGTGCGAGCCGTTCCGCCGTGGCCCAGGGTGGCACTCTGCGTTGGGCGGTGGACGCGGTGCCCACCACCCTCAACGCCTTCGAGTCCGACGCCGGACCGGCCACGACGCTCGCGGCCGAGGCTCTGCTGCCGACCCTGTTCACACTCGACGCGAAGGGCCGGGCCACCGCGGACCCGGACTACCTGCAGAGTGCCGAGCAGTCCGGCGGCTCGTCCGGCTCGTCCGGTAGCTCGCCGCAGACCGTCGTCTACACGCTCAACCCCAAGGCCACCTGGAGCGACGGCAAGGCGCTCGGCCTCGCCGATTTCGTCGGCCAGTGGCACGCCCTCAGCGGTACCGACCCCGCCTTCGCCGCGGCCGGCGCCGCCCGCACCGACGGGTACGACAGCATTGCCCAGGTCGTGCCCGGAGCGAAGCCCAACCAGGTCAAGGTGGTCTTCGCCCACGCCTACGCGCCCTGGCGGTCGTTGTTCACACCGCTGTACCCCGCCGCCGCGACGGCCTCACCGCAGGCGTTCACAGCCGGCCAGAAGAGCACGCTCACCGCCGATGCGGGTCCGTTCACACTCAAGGGCGCGCCCGGCGAGGACGGGCAGAAGACGCTGACCGTCGCCCGCAACCCGCACTGGTGGGGCGACCCCGCGAAACTGGACACCGTCGTGTTCACAGCCGTGGCCCCCGGGGACGCGGCGGCGGCGCTGAACTCCCACAAGGTCGACATCGCCGATCTCAGCCGCGCCGCGGACGACTCCGGGGACACCCCCGACGCCACCTCGGGCACCCAGGTGCTGAGCGCCGCCGCGCCCGGCTACCTCGCCCTGGCCTTCAACGGCGGCACCGGACTGCTCGCCGACCCGCAGGTGCGCCGCGCGGTCGCCGACGCGGTCGACCGCCAGGCCCTGGCGGACGCGGTGCTGAAGCCGCTCAACCTGCCCGCCGTCCCGCTCGGCAACCACCTGCTCATGTCCGACCAGCAGGGCTACCAGGACGACGCGGCCGCGCTCGGCGCGAGCGCCGCCAACGCCGAGAAGCTGCTGGACGCCGCGGGCTGGCGCCTGGGCACGCACAGCGACGCGGCGTCGGGCAGCGTCATCCGCGCCAACGGCGCGAAGCCGCTGTCGCTGACGCTGCTCACCCGCGCGGGCTCGGCCCGCGACGCGACGCTCACGAAGCTGCTGACCGCGCAGCTGGCCAAGGTCGGCATCGGCGTGACGGCGAAGCCGGTGCCCGAAGCGGACTTCTTCACCAAGCACGTGGCCGCGGGCGACTTCGACCTGGCCCTGGTCAGCTGGCCGGCCTCCCGTTTCCCCATCGCGGACGAGCGCGCGCTCTTCGCCAAGCCGCAGGTCAACGCGGACGGCTCGCTCACGCTGGGCCAGAACCTGTCCGCGACGGGCACGGACGAGATCGACAAGCTCCTCACCGAGGCGGTCGCCGCGACCAACCCCGCCGACGCGACCCGCCTCACCAACGAGGCGGACATCCGCATCTGGCAGGCGGCGCCGTCACTCCCGCTCTTCCAGTCCCCGGAGCTGGTGGGCCTGCGCACCAACGTCCGCAACGCGGGCGCGTTCGGCTTCGCCACCCCGCGCTTCCAGGACATCGGCTTCGCGAAGTAGCCGCACCACCCAGGGGCGCGGGGCTCCGCTGACGCGCCCCTGGGTGGTGCAGCTGGCAGCGACAGCTAGGCGCGGTCGCGGGTCAGTGGGAGGTCGGTGATCAGGCGGTCCACCGTGGCCACGCGGGCCAGGCCCGGGGTGAGGGCGGCGGCGGAGGCGAGGGTGGCGCGGGCGGCGGGCTGGTCGCCGGTGACGGCTTGCGCGGCGGCCAGCGTGCACAGGGCGTAGGCGCGGGTCTGCAGGTCGGTCGGCTTGCGCACGCTCGCCCTGGCGAGAGCCAGGGCCTCGGCGGTGCGGCCCTCCAGCAGGGCCTGGGTGGCGGGGATGTCGCTCGCGGCGATCAGCCGCGGGATACGGAGCGCCGCCTCGGCCAGCGCGCCGGACAGGACGGCCTGGACCTCCTCGCGGGCGAACTCGCCCGCCTCGACGCCGAACAGCGCGGCCCGCGCCACCAGCAGCTCGCCGCCGGACGACTCCGGCAGGCGCTCGCGCTCGGCACGGGCGGTGGTCATGGTGGTGAGCGCGTCGCGGTAGCGGCCGTCGGCGATCGCCACGCCCACCCTCAGCCGGACGCCCATCAGGGTGTCGGCGCGCACCGAGGCGACCGCCGTCCGCGCCTCGTCGAGCCGGCCTCCCATCAGCGCCCGTTGCGCCGCGACCTCGGCCGGGTCCGCCGCCAGCTGGCCCAGCAGCCGCGCGTCGGCGAACGGCGCGCGGAAGACCATCCACGCCGTGGATCCCGCCTGCTTGGCTCCCGCCACGAGCATCAGCAGCGCGAGCACGAGGGCGCCCAGGCCCAGGTAGCGCAGCGGTGAGGGGGCCGCCAGCAGCAGGGCCGCCCCCATCGCGCCGGGGACGAGCGTGCGGGCGAGGCCGCCCAGCAGGAGCCGGGACCGCAGGCCGGGGCCGGCCACGATCGTGGTGCAGGCCTGGAGCGGGAGCAGCGGGATCGGGCGCACGGCGACGCCCACCCGGCCCACCCGGCCGACCCGCAGCAGCCGGCCGGTGCCGACCATGAGCAGGGTCGGCGTCTGACCGCCGAGCCGTCCGAGCAGCAGGGTCACCAGGACCTGCACCTGGACGGCGAGGATGCCGCCGGCCGCGCCGGTGACGGAGATGACCAGCGGGTTGTCCGCCAGGGAGGCGTGACTGGTCAGCCCCTGGAGGCCCAGCATCAGCCAGACGGTGACCAGCAGGACGATCCGGCCCTTGGCCGAGGGCGCGGGCCGGGCCGACCGCCGTGGCGGAAGCGGCGGAAGCGGGGGCGCGGGCGGAAGAGGAGCCTGCGGCGTGGGGGACTCATGTGTCACGGGCGGGGATCATGCCACCCGAACGGCGGTGGCCGCCAGAAAACCCGAGCCACCTGTTCGAAGCCCGGACACGGGCGGGACAGCGGCCTCCACGGCGGGGAGACGCGAGCCGTACGCCGCCCGTATGCGAGCCGTTCGCCGGGCGGCGCGCGAGTGACCGGGGCCAACCACGTACCATAGGACAAAGCCGTGGCATGTTCAGATGCCCGGTGGGTGGACCGGCGGCACAGACTCGTGCTCGGCGGGTGCCACGCCCAGTCGATTCGGGAGAACTGTACTCCGTATGCCCACGCGCAATGACATCCGGAACGTCGCCATCGTCGCGCACGTTGACCACGGCAAGACGACGCTGGTCGACGCCATGCTGAAGCAGGCCGGCGCCTTCGCCGCGCACCAGCACCTGGACGACCGCATGATGGACTCCAACGACCTGGAGCGTGAGAAGGGCATCACCATTCTCGCGAAGAACACCGCGGTCAAGTACCACCCCAAGGGTGGCGGCGAGCCCATCACGATCAACATCATCGACACCCCCGGCCACGCCGACTTCGGTGGCGAGGTCGAGCGCGGCCTGTCCATGGTCGACGCGGTCGTGCTGCTGGTGGACGCCTCCGAGGGCCCGCTGCCGCAGACCCGCTTCGTGCTGCGCAAGGCGCTGCACGCCAAGCTGCCGGTCATCCTCTGCATCAACAAGACCGACCGTCCGGACTCCCGGATCGACGAGGTCGTCAACGAGACCTACGACCTCTTCCTCGACCTGGACGCGGACGAGGACCAGATCGAGTTCCCGATCGTCTACGCCTGCGCGCGTGACGGTATCGCCTCGCTGACCAAGCCGGAGAACGGCACGGTCCCGGCCGACAGCGACAGCCTGGAGCCGTTCTTCTCCACCATCCTGTCCGCCGTCCCGGCCCCGACCTACGACGAGGACGCGCCGCTCCAGGCCCACGTCACCAACCTGGACGCCGACAACTTCCTCGGGCGTATCGCGCTGCTCCGCGTCGAGCAGGGCTACCTGAAGAAGGGCCAGACCGTCGCCTGGATCAAGCGCGACGGTTCGATCTCCAACGTCCGCATCAGCGAGCTGATGATGACCGAGGCGCTCACCCGCAAGCCGGCCGAGCAGGCCGGTCCGGGCGACATCTGCGCCGTCGCGGGCATCGGCGAGATCATGATCGGCGAGACCCTGGCCGACCCGGAGAACCCGATCGCGCTGCCGCTGATCACGGTCGACGAGCCGGCCATCTCGATGACCATCGGCACCAACACCTCGCCGCTGGTCGGCAAGGGCGGCTCCGGCAAGGGCGCCGACGCCAAGTCGGGCGCGAAGGTCGACCGCAAGGTCACCGCCCGCCAGGTCAAGGACCGCCTGGACCGCGAGCTGATCGGTAACGTCTCGCTGCGCGTCCTGGAGACCGAGCGTCCGGACGCCTGGGAGGTGCAGGGCCGTGGTGAGCTGGCGCTGGCCATCCTCATCGAGACCATGCGCCGCGAGGGCTTCGAGCTGACCGTCGGCAAGCCGCAGGTCGTCACCCGCGAGATCGACGGCAAGACCCACGAGCCGGTCGAGCGCCTCACGGTCGACGTGCCCGAGGAGCACATGGGCGCCGTCACCCAGCTGATGGGTGTCCGCAAGGCGCGCATGGACAACATGTCGAACCACGGCTCCGGCTGGGTCCGCATGGAGTTCGTGATCCCGTCCCGCGGCCTGATCGGTTTCCGCACGGAGTTCCTGACCTCCACCCGCGGCACCGGCATCGCGCACTCGATCCACGAGGGCTACGAGCCCTGGTTCGGTGTGCTCACCACCCGCAACAACGGCTCCCTGGTCGCCGACCGCTCCGGCGTGGTCACCGCCTTCGCGATGACCAACCTGCAGGAGCGCGGCGTGCTGTTCACCGACCCCGGCACCGAGGTGTACGAGGGCATGATCGTCGGCGAGAACTCGCGCGCCGACGACATGGACGTGAACATCACCAAGGAGAAGAAGCTCACCAACATGCGTTCCTCGAACGCCGACGTGGCCGAGTCGATCGTCCCGCCGCGCAAGCTCTCCCTGGAGCAGTCCCTGGAGTTCTGCCGCGAGGACGAGTGCATCGAGGTCACCCCGGAGACCGTGCGCATCCGCAAGGTCGTCCTGGACGCCCAGACGCGTGCCCGCACCCGCGGTCGCGTCAACAAGGGCTGAGCCGAGGCCCGAGCCCGAGGCTCGGACCTGACTCCGTAGCCTAGAAGAAGCCGCCGGAAGCCCTGCTTCCGGCGGCTTCTTGCTGCCGTTCGGCTGTCACTCATTGTGATGACATTCGGGCCGAGTGTCAGTGCCGGGGTGTACGGATATCGGTGCCAGGATGATGGATGGCGGTATTAGCTGTCCGATTCGACACCTGATGCACCCACCTGGTCATGCCCGGGTTGCGAGACGCAGCTCACAGGCGTGTGATCAAACCGAAATGTCATTTGGTCGGAAGCATCGCCGAGAGTGACGGATAGTAGAGACCACGACGCTCGGGTCACCGGGCCGGCTGCCGATCACGTCCGCCGGTCCGCGAGCTCAGGTGCCGCTGCCCAGGGGTGGGCGTCGGTGCCACGAGACAAGTGCAAACAGCACGTTCGAGGAGGCACGTCCAATGCGTGGAGCCACGCAAGCGAAGTTCGCCGCCGGGGCCATCGCCATCGCCCTGGCCGCCACGGCCTGCAGCAGCAGCTCGAGCTCGGGCGGCTCCAGCTCCGGTGCTGCCAACGCCAATGGCGTGGTGACCGCGTGGTGGGGTGATCCGCAGAACCCGCTCATTCCGACCGACACCAACGAGGTGAACGGCGGCGCGGTGCTCAACATGATCTTCGATGGTCTGCAGCACTACAACCCGAAGACCGGTGTGGCCGAGCTGGCCAACGCTCAGTCGATCACGACCAACGACCAGCAGCACTTCACCATCACGCTGAAGTCTGGCTGGAAGTTCTCCGACGGCACCCCGGTGACCGCCCACTCCTACGTGGACGCCTGGAACTGGGGCGCGTACCTGCCGCACGCGCAGAACAACACGGACCCGTTCTTCACCTCCATCCAGGGCTACTCGGCCGTCCACCCGGCCACCGGCTCGCCGACGGCGCAGACCATGTCCGGCCTCAAGGTCGTCAACGACACGACCTTCACCGTCGCGCTGACCCAGAAGTTCTCGCTGTGGCCGGACACCCTCGGCTACTCGGCCTTCTACCCGCTGCCGCAGTCGTTCTTCAGCAACCAGGCCGCGTGGGAGGCCCACCCGGTCGGCAACGGCCCGTACGTCATCAAGTCCTGGACCAAGGGCACGGGGATGCAGCTCACCCCGAACTCGACGTACTCCGGCAACTACAAGCCGAAGAACGGCGGCATCAACCTCAAGGTCTACACCGACCCGAACGCCGCCTACGCCGACCTGCAGGCCGGCAACCTCGACGTCGACAACGGTCTGTCCAACACCGCGCTCAAGACGGTCCAGTCCGACCTCAACGGTCGCTACCTGAACCAGCCGGCCGGCATCAACCAGACCATCTCCTTCCCGCTGAACCAGGCGAACTGGAACACCCCGGGGGCCAAGCTGGTCCGTGAGGGCATCTCGATGGCCATCGACCGGCCCACCATCACCAAGGTGATCTTCCAGGGCACCCGCACCCCCGCCACCGACTGGACCTCGCCGGTCCTCGGTGCCGAGGGCGGCTTCAGCAGCACGCTCTGCGGCGACGTCTGCACGTACAACCCGACCAAGGCCAAGCAGCTGATCCAGCAGGGCGGCGGCATCCCCGGCGGCCAGCTGACCATCAGCTACAACGCCGACGGCCCGCACAAGGAGTGGGTCGACGCGGTCTGCAACAGCATCAACAACGCGCTGGGCAACACCAACGCGTGCGTCGGCAAGCCGGTCGGCACCTTCGCGGACTTCCGCAACCAGATCCAGAACAAGCAGATGACGTCCGCCTTCCGTACCGGTTGGCAGATGGACTACCCGCTGATCCAGGACTTCCTGCAGCCGCTGTTCTTCACCAACGCCGCGTCGAACGACTCGCACTACAGCAACCCGCAGTTCGACAACCTGGTCAACCAGGCCAACGCCGCCAGCAGCAAGTCCGGCGCCGTCTCGGACTTCCAGCAGGCGGAGAAGCTCCTGGTCACCGACCTGCCGTCGATCCCGCTGTGGTACCAGAACGGCACCGTCGGCTGGTCCTCGCGGGTCTCCAACGTGTCGCTGGACGTCTTCAGCGTCCCGGTCTACACCGACATCACCGTCAACAAGTAAGTCGTCGGTCCGCCGGCCGACCGCCGCGCGAGCCGGACGGCGGCCGGGAATCCACGAGATTCCCGGCCGCCGCGACGAATCCCTGGAGGTTCCATGGGGCGCTACGTCATCCGACGACTGCTCCAAATGATCCCGGTGTTCATCGGGACAACGTTCATCATCTTCGCGATGGTGCACGCCCTTGGTGACCCGGTTGCCGCACTCTTCGGCGACAAGGCTCCCGACCCTGCCGTTGCCGCGCAGATCCGGCAGCAGCTCGGGCTGAACGATCCCCTGATCGTCCAGTACGGCAACTACATGAAGGGGATCTTCACCGGGGACCTCGGGACCACCTTCAGCGGTCAGCCCGTCACCGAGCTGCTCAAGACCGCCTACCCGACCACGCTGAAGCTCACGATCGTGGCCTTCACCTTCGAGGTCATCCTCGGCATCGGGCTCGGCGTCATCAGCGGCATGCGGCGCGGCCGTTTCGCCGACACCGGCGTGATGGTGATGACGCTGATCGTCATCTCGATCCCGACCTTCGTCATCGGTTACGTGCTGCAGTACCTGTTCGGCGTGAAGTGGGGCATCGCCGACGCGACCGTCCCGGAGGGGGCGCCCTTCAGCTCGCTGATCCTGCCTGGCTTCGTGCTCGCCTCGGTCTCCCTCGCCTACGTCGCCCGGTTGACCCGCACCACGATCGCGGAGAACACCAAGGCCGACTACGTGCGCACGGCCGTGGCCAAGGGCCTGCCCAAGCGCCGCGTGGTCACCCACCACCTGCTGCGCAACTCGCTGATCCCGGTGATCACCTTCCTCGGCACCGACCTCGGCGCCCTGATGGGTGGCGCCCTGGTCACCGAGCGCATCTTCAACATCCACGGCGTGGGCTACTACCTGTACCAGGGCATCCTGCGACAGAACACGCCGACGGTCGTCGGCTTCGTGACGGTCCTGGTGATCGTCTTCCTCCTCGCCAACCTGATCGTCGACCTGCTCTACGCGGTCCTGGACCCGAGGATCCGTTATGCCTGACCAGCAGCCGAACAAGCCGAACGGTGTCCCCGACGACGCGAACACCGAGCTGTCCAGCGCCTTCCCGCAGACGCCCACGCTGGGCGCCATGGAGGTCGAGGGCATGCTGGAGAAGGAAGACCTCACGCACTCGCCGGATCAGCCCACCGAGTCGGTGGCCGTGGCCGACCGCGAGGTGCCGCGCAGCCTGTGGCAGGACGCCTGGCGCGAGCTGCGGCGCAACCCGATCTTCATCATCTCGGGCATCCTGATCATCTTCCTGATCATCGTGGCGTTCTTCCCGAGTCTCTTCGACTCGACCAGCCCGCTCGAGTGCGACCTGTCGAAGTCCCAGCAGGGGCCCACCTCAGGACACCCCTTCGGCTTCGACACGCAGGGCTGCGACGTCTACGCGCGCACCGTCTACGGTGCCAGGGCGTCGATCACGGTGGGCGTCTTCGCGACCCTCGGCACCGCTCTGCTCGGCACGGTCCTGGGCGGCCTCGCCGGCTTCTTCGGCGGCTGGCTGGACGCGATCATCTCCCGCATCGCGGACATCTTCTTCGGCATCCCGATCCTGCTCGGCGGCCTGGTCTTCCTCTCGGTCATCCCGAGCCGGTCGATCTGGATCGTCGTGGCGTTCATCGTGGTGCTGGGCTGGCCGCAGCTCGCACGCATCGCCCGTGGCGCCGTGATCACCGCCCGTCAACAGGACTACGTCACCGCGGCTCGCGCGCTCGGTGCCGGCAACTCGCGGCTGATGCTGCGGCACATCCTGCCGAACTCGCTGGCACCGATCATCGTCGTGGCGACGATCGCGCTCGGTACCTACATCTCGCTGGAGGCGACGCTCTCCTACCTGGGTGTGGGGCTGAAGCCGCCGACCGTCTCGTGGGGCATCGACATCTCGGCCGCGGCGGACACCTTCCGCCTCGCGCCGCACATGCTGCTCTTCCCGGCCGGTGCGCTCTGCGTCACCATCCTGGCCTTCATCATGCTCGGCGACGCGGTCCGCGACGCTCTCGACCCCAAGCTGCGCTGAGAGAGGGCGGAACCGTGGGTATTGAAGCAACCGAAGTCACTGCCGACCACGGGCGCGGCCGCACCGCGGACAGCGAGGACGCCCCGCTGCTCCAGGTGCGCGACCTCCAGGTCGAGTTCCGCACCCGCGACGGTGTGGCCAAGGCCGTCAACGGCGTGAACTACAGCGTCCGCGCCGGTGAGACCCTCGCCATCCTCGGTGAGTCGGGCTCCGGCAAGTCGGTCTCCTCGCAGGCCGTCATGGGCATCCTGGACAGCCCGCCCGGATTCGTCACCGGCGGCGAGATCGTCTTCAAGGGCCAGGACCTGCTCAAGCTCTCCAACGAGCAGCGCCGCAAGATCCGCGGCACGCAGATGGCCATGATCTTCCAGGACGCGCTCTCCTCGCTGAACCCGGTGCACACCGTCGGGACGCAGCTGGGCGAGATGTACCGGGTCCACCGTGGGACGTCCAAGAAGGACGCCAAGGTCAAGGCCATCGAGCTGATGGAGCGCGTCGGCATCCCGGCGGCCAAGGAGCGGGTCAACCAGTACCCGCACCAGTTCTCCGGCGGTATGCGCCAGCGCATCATGATCGCCATGGCGCTGGCGCTGGAGCCCGACCTGATCATCGCCGACGAGCCCACCACCGCCCTGGACGTCACCGTCCAGGCCCAGGTGATGGAGCTGCTGGCGGATCTGCAGCGCGAGTACAACATGGGCCTGATCCTGATCACCCACGACCTCGGCGTCGTCGCCGACGTCGCGGACAAGATCGCGGTCATGTACGCCGGCCGGATCGTCGAGACCGCCCCGGTGCACGAGCTCTACAAGCGTCCGGCGCACCCGTACACCCGCGGTCTGCTGGACTCGATTCCGCGCCTGGACCAGAAGGGTCAGGAGCTCTACGCGATCAAGGGCCTGCCGCCCAACCTGCTGCGCATCCCCTCCGGCTGTGCGTTCAACCCGCGCTGCCCGATGGCCCAGGAGATCTGCCGCTCCGAGGTCCCGCCGCTGCACGCGGTGACCGAGCCCGACGGCGCCCCGATCGAGGGGCGCGGCAGCGCCTGCCACTTCTGGAAGGAGACCATCCATGGCTGAGCCGACCGCCACCGAGGCGGCCATCGAGGCCGTGATGGACAAGCCGGTCGAGCGTGGTGAGCCGCTCCTGCAGGTCCGGGATCTGGAGAAGCACTTCCCGCTGACCCAGGGCATCCTGATCAAGAAGCAGATCGGCGCGGTCAAGGCCGTCGACGGCGTCTCCTTCGACCTGCACCAGGGCGAGACCCTGGGCATCGTCGGCGAGTCCGGCTGTGGCAAGTCCACGCTGGCCAAGGTGCTGATGAACCTGGAGCCGGCCACCGGCGGCCAGGTGCTGTACAAGGGCGAGGACATCTCCAAGGTCTCCGGCCGGGCGCTCAAGGCGATCCGCCGGAACATCCAGATGGTCTTCCAGGACCCGTACACCTCGCTGAACCCGCGCATGACGGTCGGCGACATCATCGGTGAGCCCTTCGAGATCCACCCGGAGGTGGCTCCCAAGGGTGACCGCCGCAAGGCCGTCCAGGACCTGCTGGACGTCGTCGGCCTGAACCCGGAGTACATCAACCGGTACCCGCACCAGTTCTCCGGCGGCCAGCGCCAGCGCATCGGCATCGCCCGCGGCCTGGCGCTCAAGCCCGAGGTCATCATCTGCGACGAGCCGGTCTCGGCGCTGGACGTCTCGGTGCAGGCGCAGGTGATCAACCTGCTGGAGAAGCTGCAGGACGAGTTCAACCTCTCCTACATGTTCATCGCCCACGACCTCTCCATCGTGCGTCACATCTCCGACCGCGTCGGCGTGATGTACCTGGGCAAGATGGTCGAGATCGGCACGGACGAGGAGATCTACGAGCACCCGACCCACCCGTACACCCAGGCGCTGCTCTCCGCGGTGCCGGTGCCGGACCCGGAGGGTCGTGAGGGCCGCGAGCGGATCCTGCTGAGCGGTGACATCCCCTCGCCGGCCAACCCGCCGTCGGGCTGCCGTTTCCGCACGCGCTGCTTCAAGGCGCAGGAGAAGTGCGCGACCGACGTGCCGCTGCTGGCGGTCCCGGAGGTGTTCCGCGGCAAGGACACGCCGGCGGCGCACGAGTCCGCCTGCCACTTCGCCGAGGACATCGACATCGTCGGTGCCGGCAACGGCGAGCAGAACGGCGACGGTTCGCAGGCCTGAGCCGACCGCACCGTCCTCGGGAGCGGGGAGTCGCACGACATCCGTCGGGCGGCTCCCCGCTCCGTTTCGGTTCTCAGCCCTTCCGGACGGAGAAGAGGACGAAGCCGTAGCTGAGGCCCGTGGCCTCGGGGTGCTGTTCCAGCCAGCGGTCGGCGGTCCCGTCGGGGAACTCCATCCGCAGCACCGCTTCGAAGTCCGCCCGCGACTCGAAGGCCCACTCACTGCGCACCTCGGTGCGCTGGGCGCCGTGCTCCGCCCACCAGGAGTCGGTGCGGTCCCCACTGCCCATGGCCGCCGAGCCGGCGCAGGCGCGGAGCAGTTCGGCGAACCGGCCGTTGCGCCAGTCGTTGTCGATCACGACGAGAGTGCCGCCCGGACGCAGCACCCGGAGCGCCTCGCGCAGGCCGGGCTCGCACCGCGGCGGCCAGAAGTAGGCGAAGCGCGCGTGAACGACGTCCACCGAGGCGTCGGGCAGCGGGATGTGCTCGGCCGACCCGTGCAGCACTCGGGCGCCGCCCGGTCGGGCGGCGGCGAGCGGCACGAGCTCCGGGTCCGGCTCCACGCCGATCACCTCGGCCGCGTCGGCGTAGGCGGCGAGCCAGAAGCCGCTGCCGCAGCCGAGGTCGACGAGCGTACGCCCCCGCCACGGTGCCAGCTCGGCCAGGGCGTCCAGCACGAGGTTCCCGGGGTCGACTGCCCGGTTCTCGGTCTCGTAGAGCTCCGGGTGCCCGCCCTGGTTGGGTGCGGGGGAGAAGTCGGTGAGGTTCACGACCTGTGCTTTCGGGGACGAAGGAAGGGGCCGCCCGACCATGACGGCCGGGCGGCCCCTGTGGTTGCCGGTGGTGGACTCCGCTCCGGCCGCGGACTGCGTCAGACCACCTCGCCCGCGGGCGTGGCGACGGTGACCGGAGTGTCGGAGACCGGCGTCTGCAGCGGGAAGTGGCAGGCCGCCACATGGCCGGTGCCGAACAGGCGCATGGCCGGTTCCTCCTCCGCGCAGCGCTCCTGCGCCAGCGGGCAGCGGGTGCGGAAGCGGCAGCCGGACGGCGGAGCGACCGGGCTGGGCAGCTCGCCCTTGATGCCGCCGCCGCGCTTCTGGCGCTCCAGCTCCGGCTCGGGGACCGGGATGGCCTCCAGAAGGCCCGCCGTGTACGGGTGGGCGGCCCGCTGGTAGATGTCCTCGCCCGAGCCGATCTCGACCATCTTGCCCAGGTACATCACGCCGATCCGGTCGGCGAGGTACTTGACCACCGCCAGGTCGTGCGAGATGACCACGTAGGACAGGTCGTGCGAGGCCTGCAGGCGCTTCATCAGGTTCAGCACCTGCGCCCGGATCGACACGTCCAGGGCCGAGACCGGCTCGTCCGCGACGATGACCTTCGGATGCAGGGTCAGTGCCCGGGCCAGGCCGATGCGCTGACGCTGACCGCCGGAGAACTCGTGCGGGAACCGCTCCAGCGCGGACTTCGGCAGGCCGACCTCGGTCAGCAGGTCACTGACCAGGGTCAGCTGCTCCTGCGTGGTGCCGATGCCCTGGATCTGCAACGGCTCCCGCAGGATCGAGCCCACGCGCATGCGCGGGTCGAGCGAGGCCTGCGGGTCCTGGAACATCATCTGCAGGTCGCGGCGGTGCCGACGCAGCTCCTTGCCCCGCAGCGAACCCACCTGGGTTCCGTCGAGGGTGACCATGCCGGAGTTGGGCTTCTCCAGGCCGACGATCATGCGCCCCAGGGTGGTCTTGCCACAGCCGGACTCGCCGACGAGGCCGAAGGTCTCGCCGTATCCGAGCGAGAGGGACACGCCCGAGACCGCGTGCACGACCGCCTTGCCGCGGCCGAACAGGCTGCTGCCGACCGGGAACTCCTTGACCAGGTCGGTGACCTCGAGCAGCGGCCTCTTGGTCTTCTCGGCAGGCTCGGCGCGCTCGGTCGTCGTGACCGAGGCCGTGAGGTCCAGCGGGCCGGAGACCGGGTGGAAGCAGGCGTAGGTGTGGTCCTTGGGACCGACCAGCTTCGGGGACTCGGCCCGGCACTCGTCCGTGGCGTAGTTGCAGCGCGCCGCGAAGCGGCAGCCGGACGGCGGGTTGGCCAGGTCCGGCGGCAGGCCCGGGACGGTGAACAGCTTCTGCGTGTTGTCCTGCGCCAGGCGCGGAATGGACGCCAGCAGCCCCTGGGTGTAGGGGTGCCGCATGTCGCCGAAGAGGTTGTCGGTCCTGGTGGACTCGACGATGCGTCCGGCGTACATGACGTTGATCCGGTCCGCGTGCCCGGCCACCACGCCCATGTCGTGGGTGACCAGGATCATCGCCATGCCGAGACGGTCCTTCAGATCGTTCAGCAGGGTGAGGATCTGGGCCTGGATGGTCACGTCGAGCGCGGTGGTCGGCTCGTCGGCGATGAGAACCTTGGGCTCGCACGCGAGTGCCATGGCGATCATCACGCGCTGGCGCAGACCGCCCGAGAGCTGGTGCGGGTAGTCCCCGAGCCGCTCCTTCGGCTTGGGCAGACCGACGAGGCCGAGCACCTCGGCGGCCCGGTCCATCGCCGCCGCCTTGCTGACGCCGCGGTGCAGCATGACCGGCTCGGCCACCTGGTAGCCGATGGTCTTCGTCGGGTCCAGCGAGCTCATCGGGTCCTGGAAGACCATCGCGATGTCGTTGCCGCGGATCTTGCGCATCTCCGACTCGGGCAGACCCACCAGCTCCCGTCCGTCCAGCTTGACGGAGGAAGCGCCGACGAGCTGTCCGCCCGGAGGCAGCAGGCGCATCAGGGAGAGTCCGGTCATCGACTTGCCGCAGCCGGACTCGCCCACCAGGCCGAGCGTCTCCCCGGCCTCGAGGCTGAACGAGACCTCGTCGACGGCCTGGACGCTGCCGCTACTGATCGCGATGTGGGTGGAGAGGTTGTTTACCTCAAGAAGAGCCATGGTTGTTCCTCGATTCCGTCTCTGTCGTGTGCGGGCGTCGTCAGCGCTTGCGCAGTCGGACGTCGACGGCGTCGCGGAGGCCGTCACCGATGAAGTTGAAGGCCATGACGACCAGCACCAGAGCGATGCCGACCGGGAAGACCTCCCACCAGTAGCCGTTGGACAGGTTGCTCTGGGCGTCGCCGAGCTGCGACCCCCAGTCGGTGTTCGGGTACCTGACACCGAAGTTGAGGTAACCGAGGGCGGCCAGGGCGAGGATCGCGTCGGCGATCTGGAAGGTGATGTTCACGATCACCGTGCCCATCGCGTTCGGGATCAGGTGCCGGAAGATCAGCCGGGAGTTGGTGCCACCCATGACCCGGGCCGCCGAGACGAAGTCGCGCATCTTCAGGGTGAGGACCTCGCCGCGGATCAGGCGGGCCGGCACCAGCCAGGAGAAGACACCCAGGATGATGATCAGGCCCCAGGTGTTCGCGCCGTAGCGCTGCGAGATGATCAGCACGACGAGGAGGAACGGCAGGGCGAGCAGGATGTCGACGACGCGCATCAGCGTTGCGTCGACCAGGCCACCGAGCAGACCTGCCACGGCGCCCCAGAGGGTGCCGATGACGGTGGCGATGACGGCGGCGGCGAAGCCGATCCACAGCGAGGTCTGACCGCCGAGCATGATGCGCCCGATGATGTCGAAGCCGTTGCTGTCGGTGCCGAGCGGGTGGCCCGGCCCGGGGGCGCCGTCGGTGTTGAGCAGGTCGGTGGTCTCCTGGTTGGAGTGGTAGAAGACCGGGCCGAGCCAGCAGAACAACACGAAGAAGACCAGGATCGCCACGCCGGCGACGGCCATCTTGTTCTTGAGGAACTCGCGGAGCGTCAGTTTCCAGGCGGAGGTGGTCGCCTGGAGGTCGCCGGCGTCCGCGACGGGAGCGGCAGCGGGCTCGGGGGAGGCCGGAGACTCGATGATCGCGCTCACGTCGACTCCTCGGGCTGTCTCGGTGGCGGCCTCGGCGGAGGCTGCGGGAGTGTTCGTCGTATCGGACATGGCGCTACACCAGCTTGATGCGGGGGTCGGACAGGGTCAGGCAGACGTCGGCGACGAGGTTGCCGATGACCGTCAGGACGGCCGTGATCAGGGTGTAGGCCATCAGGACGTTGTAGTCGTAGCCCTGCAGGGAGTTGACGAAGAGCAGGCCGAGACCGTTGATGTTGAAGGTGTACTCGACCAGCAGGTTGCCCGCGATCAGCAGGGGCAGCGAGAGCCCGATCAGGGTGATCATCGGCAGCGAGGCGTTGCGCACCAGGTGCCGGGAGTACACCAGCCGGTCCGAAAGACCCTTGGCCCGAGCCACCTTGATGTAGTCCTGCGCCAGCACGTCGAGGGCGGCCGAACGCTGGTACCTCGAAAATGAGGCGACAGCCGTGACGGTCAGTGCCACAATCGGCATGAGCAGGTCCTGGAAGCTGCCGAGCGCGCCGGAGAGCGTCTGGTCCTGCGGGACGTTGGGGCTGACCCAGTTCAGGTTGAGCGCGAACACCTGGACCAGCAGCAGCGCGACGATGAAGGTCGGCATCGAGTAGAAGATCATGGCCAGCGAGGTGGCGGAGATGTCACCGAAGGAGTTGCGCTTGACGCCCTGGTAGATGCCGAGCGGCAGCGCCACGGCGATGGAGAGGACCAGCGAGGCGACGGTCAGGAAGACACTGAGGGGCGCCTTCTCGGTGAGCAGGGAGGTCACCGGCTGGTTCAGGTGGTAGGACCAGCCGAGGTTCCCCTGGAAGAGATGGCCCACGTACGTGGCGAACTGGTCCCACCACGGCTTGTCGAAGCCGTTCGCGTGGTTCCATGCCTTGATGGCCGCTGGCTGCGCCTTCGGCCCGAGGACCGTGATCGCGGGTGACGGCGCGATGATGTGCAGCATCAGGAACGTCACCAGAATGATGCCGAAGACCACGAGGATCGCCGTGGCCAGGCGCCGGATGAGATAGCCCGCCATGTTCGGGATCTCCTCCTTCGTAATGGTTCGATGGGGAGGAAGGCAGCCCGCCACGGAGCTGCCTGTTGATACCAGGCGGCCCACCCGGAGTTGACGCTTGGTCCGGATGGGCTGCGAGGCGTCGACCGGGCGGCGCGGCAGACTGGCTACCGCGCCGCCTCGGTACGATCCCGGCTTACTTGGTGAAGTACCAGTCCTCGGGGTTCAGCATGAACTGCGTGGTGGCCGCGAAGGAGTCGGTGGAACCGGACAGCTTCGGGCTCCAGGCGTAGATACGGTCCTCGTTCGGCTGGAAGATGCCGGGGAGGTCGCCGTCGACCGCCGTGATCTCCTTCTTCAGCGCGTCGGAGTCCGGCGAGATCATCGAGTTGTTGATCAGCGTGTCCAGGGTCGGGTCCGAGAAGCCACCCTGGTTGTACGAGCCGCCCGTGTTGAACAGGTTGATCGTCGAGGGGTAGATGTTCTCCGAGAACCCACCGAAGTCGGCCATGCCCCAGTTGTTGTCGTTCTTCGGGGACGAGACCACGGACTCGTTCTGGATCAGGTTGTTGAACGTGTCGGCCTTCAGCGTGACGTTGACACCGATCTGCTTCAGGTTCGCCGCGAAGGCGGTCACCATCTGGCCGGTCGCCTTCGGCGTGCTGGTGTAGTAGAACGTGAAGTCCAGGCTCTGGCCCTTGGTGATGCCGGCGCCACACTGGTTGGCGGCCGTGCCCGGGGTGGCGCAGGTGGTGGTGCCGTTCGGGACCACGTTCCAGCCGTGCGAGGTCAGCAGCTGCTTGGCCTGGTCGATCGAGAACGGGAACGGGTTGGTCAGCGCGCTGTCCGGCGTGTAGGGCGACTTGGGCGCGACACCCAGCGGGCCGTAGGCCGGAGCGGCCATGCCCTTGTAGATGCCCTTGATCTCCGCGTCCTCGTCCTGCAGGTGGGCGAAGGCCTGGCGGACGTACAGCTGGCTGATCGCCTTGTCCCAGCCGTTGCTGGTGTTCTTGAAGTTGAAGTACATGTAGCCGAAGCCGAAGTCCGGCAGGCCGTAGACGTTGTAGCCGTTGGCCTTGAGCTTGCCCAGCTGCGGCCAGTTGTCGGACTTGACGTAGCCGAAGTCCAGCTTGCCGCTCTGCAGGTCGTTGAACTCGGCGGTCGGCGAGGTGTAGGCCAGCTCGTCGATCTCGGCGATGTTCGGCTTGCCCTCACCGGTGTAGCTCTTGTTGGCCAGGAAGTTGGTGGCCCCGGTGGAGGTGTTGTACATGCTGATCTTGTACGGGCCGTCGACGACCTGCCACAGCGGGTTGGTCGCGTAGGTCGACAGCTTCTTCGACGCGCCCGACAGGTAGTCGTAGATCGCCTTGGCGTTGGCCGGCTGGCTGTAGTCCAGCAGCGCGCCGCTGTCCGAGGACTTGGCCCAGGAGTGCGCGGGCAGCGGGATGATCTGGGCGAACTCCGTGCCCAGGACCCAGTCGGGGTTCAGCACCTTGTTGAACGTGAAGGTCACCGTCTGGTCGTCCGGCGCGGAGGCGGCCGTGACGTTGTCCGGGAACTGGCCGGCGGTGTAGTTGCCGACGTTCGCGGCGCTCTCCTTGACCGCGGCCTTGTACAGGTAGTACCAGAACAGGACGTCCTTGGAGGTGACCTTCTGCCCGTCGGACCAGGTGTACTTGCCGTTGAGCTTGATGGTGAAGGTCTTGCCGTCGGCCGAGACGGACGGCTTGCCGTCGGTCATCGAACGGGAGTAGTCCCAGTCCGGCGTGGCACCCTTCGGCGACCAGTAGAGGGTGCGCCAGCTCAGGTACTGGAACTGGTTGGTGACGTAGACGGACGAGTTGGCGGCCGGGGTGATCGGGAAGATCCAGCTCGGGTCGGCGCCACTGTCCTGCGCGACGTGGAGCACGCCACCGGGGACGACGTTCGACGAGGCGGCCGGAATGGTGCCGTAGGAGTAGTCGGTGCCGAGGCTCTTCGGCTTGGTGTTGTTGTTGGTCGAGCTGCTGCTGCACGCGGACAGCGCGAGCGCGCCAGTGGCGACCAGCGCCGCAGCCTGCAGGACCCGAAGGTTCCTTCTGGTCATTGTTTCCCCTCCCGGAGACAGTCATCCGCGTCGCCTGCCGGTGGTCAGGAACACCGCACAACAACGCCTAGCTGAAGCACATACTGGCGGCAAGGGGACCTCGTGTCGACAGGGCATCGATCAAGGTTGGATAACACTCAAACAGCAGGTAACGGCCATTCTTTGCTCCGACTATTACGTGCCACCACTTGACGCGGTGGCAGAACGTGCTGCTGAGAGGTGAGTTGGGCACATCTCTGTCCGACTATCGGACGTGGGTTCTGACAAGTCGGCAGAATCGGACTTACCCGGCATATCACTCGCAAGTAGTAGTTTTACTGCCGAGTGTCGGAAGGCGCATAAGTCAACCCTCCTATTGTGGGTAAAAGTCCGGCGGGTGGGGGGAATTTGCCCGGGAGCCGAGAATTTCCGCCGAATGCATCGGGAAATGTAATGGAAACAGAACGCCCCGGATACGCCATGCGCATCCGGGGCGAGCTGCCGCACTGGGCGGCCGGACTCAGATCTGGGTCGAGGTGACGCCGTCGGGCTTGCCGAGCATCGAGACCAGGGCCGCCGCGACGTCCTGGACCGTGACCAGCTTGCCGTCCTTGGTGTGGAGACCGTCGAAGGCCGTGCCGTAGGCCGCCTTCAGCTTGGCCAGGTTGAAGACCGGAACGAAGGCGCCGGAGGCGTCCGGGCGCAGCGTCAGCGCCTGGCTGAAGGTGCCCTTGCCGAAGGGCACCGGGTGACCGCCGGCGACGACGTGGAACTGCTGCTTCATCGCCCAGGCGCCGAGCGTGCGCGCCGCCTCGTCGACCGCGGTCGCGTCGGCCTTGGGCTGCACCGTGGTGACGCTGAGAGTCACCACCGTGTCCTGGCCGACGGTCGCCCGAGTCTTGAAGGCCTGCTCCACGAGCGGGACCGCCGCGTTCACGTCCAGGCCGCTGCCCGCCTTCGGCAGCGTGACCTCGACCTTGCCGGTCGCCGTGAAGTGGACCTCGGCGTCGGAGGCGCTGCTGCTGGAGGCCAGCTGCTGGAGCGCCGACCGGAGCTTGTCCTCGTCGATCACCACGACCGGCGCCACCGCCTGGCCGTGACCGAAGAGCGACTCGATCACGGTGACCGGGTTGTAGTCGTGGTGGGCGACGCTGTCGACGGTGGCACTGGTGTCGATGGTCAGACCGGCCACCGAGGGGTTCAGCGTGGCCGTCTTTCCGCCGATGGAGACCGTCAGCGGGTGCGAGGCGATGGCACCGAGGGTCTTGGTCAGCGTGGTGACCGCCTGGTCGCGGGTGTCGCCGCCGATGGAGTAGCCGAGCACCGTGGTGCCCTTGGGGATGTCGGCCTGGTTGAGCATCAGCCCCGCGCCGTAGGCGCCGGCACCCGCCAGCACCAGGGCGCCGATGGCGTAGCCCGCCAGCTTGCGGCCCTTGCCGCCGCCGCGCTTGCCGCCCGAGGCGGGCGCGGTCGAGGCGCCGGTGCCCTGCCCGCCACCGGCGGGCTCGGGCCGCGGCTCGGAGGCGACGCCGCCGGTACCGCCGGCGAAGCCGTCACCGATCGGCTGCGGGCGCGGCACGGGCAGTGTGGCGGTCTGGCCGTTGCCTGCGCCGCCCTTCGCGCCCGCCTTGCCGGTGTTCTTGCCGCCCTGCTGGGGCTGCTGGGCCTGCGCGCCACCCTTGCCCGCCTTGCCGGCGCGGCGGCTGCCGCCGCCCGGAGCGGTCGGCTGGCCCGGCTGGGAACCGGGCCCACCGGGGTAGCCGCCGGTGCCGGGACCCCCGGGGGTCGGCGTGGCTATCGTCGGGCCGCCGAACGCGGGCATGGTGGCGGTTGCGCCGGCCGCCTGGGCGAACCCGGCCTGCGGGTCCGTCAGTTGCTCGGTGGGCGCACGGAACTGGAGCGTCGGCTGACCACCCGTGAGGTCCTCGGCCGGCGTGCCGGGCGCACCCGGCAGGCGGGTGCTGCGGCCGCCCGGCACGGGGCGGGGCGGGAGCGTCTGCTGCGGCCTCGCCTGCGCGGCCTGGGGGGCCGGCCGGCCCTGCGCCGGGCCGGTGGGCTGCTGCTGGGTGTGCTGAGGCTGAGGCGTCTGCTGCGTCTGCGGGGACGGCGTGGCCCAGGGCTGGGCGTACGGGTCCGGCGTCGCGTCGCGGCCGCTGCCGTAGGGCAGGTCGTATCCGGCGGGCGCCCGGCCGTCCTGACGACCCGGGGCCTGGTAGCCCGGGGCGGCGGGAGGCTGCTCCTGGTAGAGCGGCTGCGCGGGCGCGGGGCTCGGCGCCGGGGCGGGGGCCGACGCGGCCGGCGGCGCCGACTTCTTCCGCGGCGCGAACCACTCGCTGGACGGGGAGCCGGGAGCCGCGGGGTCCGCGGGAGCCGACTCCTCCGGGGTGAGCCACTCCGGCGGCAGGTCCGGGGGCGTGGCGGTGCGCGACCCGGAGTCCATGACACCGAGCACGGGCGAGCCCGAGGTGTCGGCGCGGCGGCGCCGCGGCGAGGGCTGCTCGCCGGCCTCCTCGGTCAGCGGGCTGCGGACGACGACCTCGGGGATCGGCCGCGAGCCGGGGATGTTGATCTTGATGCGCGTGGTGAGCGTGGTCTCGGTCCGCGGTTCATCGCGGTCGGGGGAGCCGGGGTTCGGCCGGCCGGTCTGTGGCGGCTGCCCCGCGCGGGAGAACGCCGCGTCGCCGGGCACGCCGTACGGGGGCGTACCCGAGGGGTAGGAGTCGCCGCCCTGACGAGGCGACATCGGATTGTCGGATTCTCGACTCACTGCTGCTCCGGTTCGCGCCCCGCGCTGCGGCGAGGTGCGGTTGTGGATCGTTGTTCCCCGCGTCCCGTGGGGCTGCGGTTGCGGTGTGTGGAACCGCGGTCTCCAGCGTTGCGGGCACCACCTTACTGGGAGGCGTCCCGGGGCGGACCGGCCGGAGGCAGAACGGATCGTGACGAACCCTGGTGGTAGGGCGAGAGGGAGGGTCTGGCCAGCGAGAGTACCGAGCCGAGCATGCCGAGGAAGAGCAGGGCGACGCTCGTCGCACTGCCGCCCCAGATCAGATCGCCCTTGGGGGTGCTGATGCTGGCCGCGAGCAGGACGGCCAGCCAGGCGGCCGTCGGCGCCAGCGCGCCCGTCCTGGTGCCGGTGACCAGGCTGCCGCCGTAGCTCAGCGCGATGATCCCGGCGGCGCCCACGGCCAGGCCGCCGCCGTTCCACAGGTCCACGACCAGGGCCCCGGCGAGGCCGACCGCCACGCCCAGGACGCCGAGCAGGAGATAGGCCGTCACCCGGGCCGGGCGACCCAGGGGGTAGGACCGGACCGGCGGCTGCGGGGAGCCGTTGCGGGGTGCGGGCACCCGGGCGGCGCCGCCCTGGCCTTCGGCGCCTCCGGCTCGGCCGCGCCCCGGCGGCGGACCGGCGCTCACGCGTCGGCTCCGGCCGGGGTGGACGTGTCGGAGGCGGCACGGGCGTCGGTGCCGGCCTCCGCGGCGGCGGCCGTGGGCGCGTTGACGCCGGCGAAGAGGTCCGCCTCCCAGCCGGTGGCGGCGTCGACCTGGCCGGGCTCGCCGCGGACCAGGCGGTAGTACTCCACCGAGGGCAGCGGCTGGCCCAGATCGTTGGAGAGAGCGAAGAAGGGCCCGTCGACCGCGATCTGGGTGGCGTGCGCGCGCATCGCGGCGGCCTTGGCCGCGGCGAAGGCCGTGCCGTCGACCGCCGCCGTCACCTCGGCGTCGTCCACGACACCGGGCACGTCGTCGGCGGAGGCGATGCCGGGGAAGGGGGAGTTCTTCCCCGCGGCGCGCAGGGCGGCGAAGCCCGCCTCCACCACGGAGCGCGGGACGACGTTCCAGTAGACCTTGGCGATCGTGTGGGCGGTGCCGAGGTCGGGCCGGAAGCCGGCGTCGGCGGCCAGCTCCGCCCCGCGCATGGCCACGCGGTGCGCCTGGATGTGGTCCGGGTGGCCGTAGCCGCCGTTCGGGTCGTAGGTGACCAGGACCTGCGGCCGGACCTCTCGGACGACGGCGACCAGCTCGGCCGCGGCCTGGTCGAGGTCGGCCTGCCAGAAGGCGTCCGGGCGGACGTTGCTGGCGACGCCCATCATCCCGGAGTCGCGCCAGCGGCCGATGCCGCCCAGGAAGCGGTGGTCGGTGACACCGAGCTCGGCCATGGCCGCGGCGAGCTCGGTGATCCGGTGCCCGCCGAGGCTGTCCTCGCGGTCGGCCACCCGGTGGGCGTGGTCGTCGCCGATGACCTCGCCCTCCTCGCCCAGCGTGCAGGTGACCAGGGTGACGCCGGCGCCCTCGGCGGCGTAGCGGGCCATCGTCGCGCCGTTGCCGATCGACTCGTCGTCGGGGTGGGCATGGACGAGCAACAGACGCTGGTCGGCGCGGACCGCCCGGAGTGAATCCGTCATGGCGCCCAGCCTAGGCGGTCGGGCCGACCGCGCCCCAATGTGCTGCGGGCGCGGGGAGGCTCAGAGCTTGATGCCCGTCAGCATCCCGGCGACGCTCGTGGTCACCGTCTTGATCGACGGAGCGATCGAGCTGGAGGCCAGGTAGAAGCCGAGCAGCGTGCAGGCGAAGGCATGCCAGCCCTTGAGGCCGGAGCGCTTGATCAGGATTCCCACGACGATCATCATCAGCACCGCTGCGGAGATGGGCAGAACCATCGCGTCTCACACCTCTCGGAGTCGGGCGGCGGGGACTGCCGCCCAGTAGGACGGGGGCACACAGGTGTTACCCGTGGGGTGACGGTTGCATCACTTTCCGTCATCATGCATAGCCCGTCGCTGTGATGCACGGCCCGGCGCACGGCGCGGGCTTGCGCGCGGGTGGGCGCCGAGGCGCGCGGCGGCCGAACGGGGGAGGAAGGAGTGGCGGGCGTTTGCCGCGATGCTCCGTCCGTGCGGGGGTGCGCCGCTAGGGTCGGAACATGGCTCAGGAGATCACGTTCCCCCGTCAGTTCTCGCGTACCCAGCGGTTCTCGCTCGGTGCCCCGCGGTCCTTCTCGGTGTCCCCGGACGGCCGAAGGGTGGCCTTCCTGCGCAGTCGCGGCGGGACCGAACGGGCGAACCTGCTGTTCGTGCTCGACCTTTCGAACGAAGCTGCTCCGTTCGAGCGAGTGGCGGCCGATCCGGTCGCGCTGCTGGGCGGCGGCGAGGAGCACCTCTCCGCGGAGGAGCGGGCCCGCCGTGAACGCGCCCGGGAGGGCTCCGCGGGTGTGATCGCCTACGCGACCGACGCGGCGGTGACGATGGCCGCCTTCAGCCTCTCCGGCCGCCTGTTCACAGCCCCGCTGCTCGCCGCAGGCGATTCACGGCCCGGTTCGCAGACGGGTTCGCAGACGGGCGAGAAGGCGGGTTCGCAGCCCGGTTCACCGGCGGGCGCTCCGGGCGCCGGAGCCGTCGAGCTGCCCGCCCAGGGCACCGTGCTCGACCCGCGGCCCGCGCCGGACGGCCGCCACGTCGCCTACGCCACCACCGACGGCGCGCTGCGGGTCATCGCCGCCGACGGCAGCGGCGACCGGGCGCTGGCCCACGAGAGCGACCCCGAGGTCGTGTGGGGTCAGGCCGAGTTCATCGCCCAGGAGGAGATGGATCGCAGCCGCGGATTCTGGTGGGCGCCCGAGGGCGACCGGCTGCTTGCCGCGCGCGTCGACAACCGGCCCGTCCAGCGCTGGTGGATCGCCGACCCGGCCAACCCGGAGCAGGCGCCGCTGGAGATCGCCTATCCGCAGGCCGGTACGGCGAACGCCGAGGTCGGCCTCGCCGTGCTCGGCCTCGACGGCGGCCGCGTCGACGTCGCGTGGGACCGTAGCGCCTTCCCCTACCTGGCCCGGGTCCACTGGTCGGCGGGCGGCCCGCCGCTGCTGCTGGTGCAGACCCGCGACCAGCGCCGCCAGGTCGTCCTCACCGTCGACCCGGCGACGGGCGCGACGGCCGTGCTGCACGAGGAGAGCGACCCGGACTGGGTCGAGCTCTTCCCTGGCGTCCCGGTGTGGACGCCGGACGGACGTCTGGTGCGCCTGGCCGACGACCGCGAGGCCGACGCCCGGGTGCTCGTCGTCGGCGACCGGGTGCTGACGGACCGCTCCCTGCACGTGCGCGCGGTTCTCGACGTCACCGCCGAGGACGTGGTGTTCACGGCGTCCGCGGGGGAGGGTGCGGAGACGCCGGAGATCGGCGAGGTGCATGTGTACCGGGTCGACACGCGCCACGGCGACGCCGACGTTCACACGCTGAGCAGTGCCGACAGGCCGGGGGAGGTTCACCGGCTGAGCGACGCGCCCGGCTACCACTCCGCCGTGCGGGGCGGACCGGTCACCGTGCTCAGCTCGGCGGCACTCGACCGTCCCGGCGCGCTCGTGCGCGTGCTGCGTACCGAGGAGGGGAACTCGGCGGAGGTCGCCCGGATCGTCTCCCACGCCGAGACGCCCGTGCTCGCCGCCCACCCGGTGCTCGCCCTCGCCGGCAAGCGCCGTATCCCGGCGGCCGTGCTGCTGCCCACCGGCTACGACCGCGACCGCGACGGCCTGCTCCCGGTGCTGATGGCGCCGTACGGAGGACCGCACGGTCAGCAGGTCGTCGCGGCGCAGAACATCTTCCTGTCCGCCCAGTGGTTCGCCGACCAGGGCTTCGCCGTCGTCGTCGCCGACGGCCGGGGTACACCCGGACGCAGTCCGGCCTGGGAGAAGGCCATCCGCAGGGACATGGCCGGGGTCACCCTCGACGACCAGGTGGAGGCGTTGCAGGCGCTCGCCGAGGACTTCCCGCTCGACCTCGACCGGGTCGGGATCCGGGGTTGGTCCTACGGCGGCTACCTCTCCGCGCTGGCCGTGTTGCGGCGTCCGGACGTCTTCCACGCGGCGGTCGCCGGTGCGCCCGTCACCGACATGGAGCTCTACGACACCCACTACACCGAGCGCTATCTCGGCCACCCCGCCGAGGAGCCCGAGGTCTACGCCGCGCACTCGCTGCTGACGGACGCGGCGAGCCTGCGCAGGCCGCTTCAGATCATCCACGGCCTCGCCGACGACAACGTGGTGGTCGCGCACAGCCTGCGCTTCTCCTCGGCGCTGCTGGCGACCGGCCGCCCGCACGAGGTGCTGCCGCTCTCCGGGGTGACCCACATGACCCCGCAGGAGGAGGTCGCCGAGAACCTGCTGCTCCTGCAGGTCGACTTCCTGCGCAGGTCACTGCCGCGGCCGTGACATCTGTCATGGCTGGTCATGGAGGCGCGGCACTGCTGCCGCGCCTCTGTGAGCTGGGATTCTTCTTGCATGACGACTTCCACCGAGGTAGTGACGGGGGCGGACCGGAAGGGTTCCGCGACCCGCGGGGCGAACGGCCACCCCACCGAGGTCGCGGCGTTCCGCGACGTCAGCAAGGAGTTCGGCTCCGTCAAGGCGGTCAACGGCAGCAGCTTCACCCTGCACCCGGGTGAGACGGTCGCCTTTCTCGGCCCCAACGGCGCCGGCAAGTCCACCAGCATCGACATGCTGCTGGGTCTGAAGGACCCGAGCGCGGGCGAGGTGACTCTCTTCGGCGGCACCCCGCGCCAGGCGATCATGGCCGGCCGGGTCGGCGTCATGCTCCAGAGCGGCGGCCTGCTGCCCGAGGTGACCGTGCGCGAGCTGGTCACCTTCGCCTGCAAGGTCCACCCGCGCGGCTACGACGTCGACGAGGTCCTGACGACCGCGCAGATCCTCGACCTGGCCGACCGCAAGGTCGACAAGCTCTCCGGCGGCCAGGAGCAGCGCGTGCGCTTCGCCCTCGCCACGGCCGGCGACAGCGACCTCATCGTTCTCGACGAGCCGACCACCGGCATGGACGTCACCGCCCGCCAGGCCTTCTGGTCGGTGATGAAGGCCCAGGCCGACGCCGGCCGCACCATCCTGTTCGCCACGCACTACCTGGAGGAGGCGGACGCGATCGCCGACCGCGTCCTGGTGATGCACAAGGGCCGGCTGATCGCCGACGGCACCGCCGCCGAGATCAAGGCCAGGGCCGGTCAGCGCCGCATCTCCTTCGACCTGCACCCGGGCGACGGCGGCGACGCGAGCCTGCTGAACGCCCTGCCCGGCATCACCGCGCTGGACGTCAGCGGCACCGGCGGCGGCCAGACGGTCCGCATCTCCACGTCGGACGCCGACGCCACCATGGCCGCCGTGTACCGGGCCGGCCTCTACCCCCGCGGCCTGGAGGTCGCCGGGGTCGGCCTGGAGCAGGCCTTCATCACCATCACCGCAGAAGCTGCCGGCACGGAGGCGAACTGACCATGGGACAGCTCATCAAGCTCGAGGTCCTGCGGGTCCTGCGCAACCGCCGCTACCTGTTCTTCACCGTGGTCTTCCCGGCGATGATGTACTTCTTCTACTCCTCGTCGTTCAAGAACCAGATGTTCGACGGGATCTCCTACAAGACCTACTACATGGTCTCGATGGCGACCTTCGGCACCGTCGGTGCCGCCCTCAACACCGCCATGCGGATCTCGCTGGAGCGCAAGAGCGGCTGGACCCGCCAGCTGCGGCTGACCGCCCTGCCCGGCTGGGCCTACGTGCTCTCCAAGGTCGTCGCCGCCGGTGTGGTCACCCTCCCCGCCGTCGTCGTGGTCTTCGCGATGGGTGCCTTCCAGGGCGTGCACTTCCCGGTCTCCACCTGGCTCGGCATGGGCTTCGCGGTCTGGGCCGGCGGGTTCGTCTTCGCCGCGGCCGGTGTCGCCCTCGGCTACGCCGCCGCACCCGACACCGTCCAGCCGATCACTATGGTCAGCTACATGGGCATGGCCTTCCTCGGCGGCTCCTGGTTCCCGCTGACCGGCGGGCTGAAGACGGTCGGCCAGTACACTCCGGTCTACCTCTACAACGAGCTGGCCAAGTACCCGGTCAACGGGGTCTCGGTGGGCGCCTCCCAGATCGCAGGGCTTGCCGCCTATCTCGCCGTCTTCGCGGCCCTGGCGGCCTGGCTCTACCAGCGCGACCGCAAGACCGTCTGACGCCACGGGGGATGAGGAAGATGAGCGAGAGGCACGCGCACACACCGCGGGTCGGGGTTCCCCCCGAGAACCGTCGGCAGTTGCTCGTGAAGCTGTGCTGGATGCTGGTCTGGATGGTCTACCTGGCCTATCCGATCTCCCAGCTGTTCGGGCACTACAGCCCTGCGAAGACCGCCTTCGGCTGGGTCATGCTCGTCGTCTTCCTCGGCGTCTACGTCTGGCTGATCCTGCGTCGCCAGGTCGCGGGAGCAGCACACAAGTGGGACCGTCGGCAGGGCGTCGCGCTGGCCGCGATGTACCTGGTGTCGATCGCCACGTCGGTGGTGCTGGACGGCAACTGGTTGCCACTGTTCACCTACACCGCCGTCGCGACCGGCATCGTCCTGCCGCAGCGGATCGCGGCGATCGGCGTGGTCGCGGTCGTCGCGACCCAGGTCGGCCTCGGCCTGACGGCGATCGAGGTCGACCGCACCGGGCTGGCCGGGATGGCGCTGGGCGGTCTCCTCGGCGGCTTCGCCATGACGGGTCTGCAGCAGTTGGTCCGCACGATGGCCGAACTGCGCGAGGCCCGGCAGGCGGTGGCCGCGCTCGCCGCCTCCGACGAACGGCTGCGACTGGCCCGCGACCTCCACGATCTGCTCGGCCACTCGCTCTCGCTGATCACCCTGAAAACCGAGCTCACAGCCCGGTTCATGGACCAGGAGCGCTACGAGGAGGCCCGGTCCCAGGTCGACGACATCGAGAAGGTCTCCCGGCAGGCGCTGGTGGACGTCCGCGAGGCGATCGGCGGTTACCGCCGCCCCAAGCTCGCCGTCGAACTGGCCGCCGCGCGCACCGCGCTCAACGCGGCGGACATCGCCATCGACGCCCCGCTCTCGCTCGCCGACCCGCGCCCCGGCCTCGGCGCGGACGAGGAGGGCGCCCTCGGCTGGGCGCTGCGCGAGGGAGTCACCAACGTGGTCCGCCACAGCGGCGCCAGCGAGTGCCGGATCCGCCTGATCGAGGACCACGCCCCCGACGGCCGCCTCGGCCGGGTGCTGACGCTGGAGATCGCCGACAACGGCACCGGCGGCGGCAAGCAGGCCCGCCACAGCACTCCCGGCCACGGCCTGACCGGCCTCTCCGAGCGCCTGGCCCTCGCCGACGGCTCCCTCGACGCGCTGCCCCCCTCCGGCAAGCACGGCTTCGTGCTGCGGGCGACGGTGCCGCTGCGCACGGTCGAGACTCCCGTGCAACAGCCCGCGGCCGGTACCGTGCAGGAGTGATCAGAGTTCTGCTGGCCGAGGATCAGGCCATGGTCCGTGAGGCGCTGGCCGCCCTGCTGGGCCTGGAGGGGGACATCGACGTCGTGGCGCAGGTCGCCCGCGGCGACGAGGTGGTGGCGGCGGCCGAAGCCCACGAGGTCGAGGTCGCGCTGCTGGACATCGAGATGCCGGGCCTCACCGGCATCGAGGCGGCGGGTCTGCTGCGCAAGGCCCGTCCGGGCACCAAGATCGTGGTGCTGACCACGTTCGGGCGCCCGGGCTACCTGCGTCGGGCGATGGAGTCCGGCGCGGACGCGTTCCTGGTCAAGGACGCTCCGGCCTCCCAACTCGCGGAGGCGGTCCGCCGCGTGCTGCGCGGCGAGCGGGTCATCGACCCCACGCTCGCCGCGGCGGCCCTCGCGGAGGGGGCCAACCCGCTCACGTCACGCGAACGCGACGTCCTGTCGGCGGCCGCGGACGGCAGCGCGAACACCGAAATCGGCAAGCGCCTGCACCTCTCCGAGGGCACGGTCCGCAACTACCTCTCTGCGGCGATCCAGAAGACGGGCGCCCGCAACCGCACCGAGGCGGTGCGCATCGCCCTGGAAAAGGGCTGGCTTTAGGTCCGGCGCTCCGTTGCACCTACCTCAGGGGCGCGGGGAACTGCGTGACAAGCCACCCACCACGGTCAGATCCCGAGCGAGCAGCGCCGTCCGCCCCGAGTGGGCCCCCGCGCGGTTCCCCGCGCCCCTGAGGTAGGTGCAACCTGGCCTCAGTTCAGCCGGAACCTCGCTGCCTTCGCCTCCTGGCGGACCCGCTTCGCGGAGTCCGGGTCGAAGGCGTCCAGGATGGTCGCGTACTCCTCCATCTGCGCCGCGCCCTCGACGAAGTGACCCGTCTTCACCAGCAGTTCCGCTCGCTCCAGGCGGAGCTGCGCGGGGTGCCGGGGCAGCAGCAGCGACAGCTGCGTCGCCCACAGCTGGGTACGTGCGTGCTCGGGCCGCGCCGCGGCCCAGTTGCGGATGTTGGCCAGCGTCCGCAGGACGATGTCCTGCGGCTCCGCCGGGCGCAGCAGATCGGGCGTGAGGCGGTAGCCCGCCTCGGCGACCAGGGCCCGGGTGTCGGCGAGGGAGAGGATCTGGCCGCCCCGGAACGCGTCGACCAGGACGTGGTCCCCCTCCGGATCGCCCACCCCGACCACGAAGTGGCCCGGCAGGGCGACGCCGTGGACGGGCAGGCCCACCATCCGGCCGACCGTGATCCACACCGTGGAGACGGTGATCGGCAGCCCCCGTCCGCGCCGCAGCACCTCGTGCAGCAGTGAGGACTCCAGCCGCTTGTAGACGCCCGGTCCGCCCCGCAGATCCGCGGAGCCCGCCAACGCCCCCGCGAGCAGCGCGGCGGTCTCGGCGGCGTCGTCCGGCGGGGACTCCCGTAGGGCCGCCCGCACCACCGACGCCAGGCGCTCCAGCGCGCCCCAGGCCGGCGCCAGCGCCGCGTCGAGGTGCCCGCTCTCGGCTTCCAGATCCACCTCGAAGCCCATGAGCAGGCAGAGCAGCGCGAGGTCCGGATGGTCCTCGCGCGCCTCGGCGGCGAACCGCTCTCTGCTCTCCTCGCTCACGGGCGAGGATTCTATGCGCGCAGCGCCACCTGATCGCGCCTCAGCCGCTCAGACGGTCGGGAGTCGCGCGTAGCTGTAGCGGTACGAGGTGTCGAATCCGAGCTTGTCGTACAGCGCCAGAGCGACCGTGTTGTCCGCCTCGACCTGCAGATAGGCGCCCGAGGCGCCCTCCTCGGCCGCACGGGAGGCCAGCGTCGCCATGAGGGCGCCCGCCAGCCCGCGCCGACGGGCCTGCGGCACCACCTCGACCGCGCCGAACCCCGCCCACACGCCGTCCACGACGCATCGGGCGATCGCGGCGGGACCGTCCGGCACCTCCGGCAGGGTGACCGAGGCGAACCAGACCGACGGCCCGCTGTGCAGCAGCGCCCGCGCCGCGGCCGCCTTGGCCGCGTCGTCGCCGACCCGCTGGTAGCGGGACATCCAGGCCTCGTCGGCCGTCCGCGACAGCCGGACATCCGCGCCCACGTCCGTTCCGGCGCGCGGGCCGGCGTTCGCGCCCGCGGGTGCGGCCAGGCGCGCCAGCGGGGCGGTGCGGACGAACGTCGCGGCCTCCTGCGCGCCGCGCGCGGCCAGGGCCGCGGCCAGGCCGGGCGTGGAGCCGGGAGAGGTCAGCTCGATGAAGGCCGGCAGGCCGCGCGCGGCGTACCAGTCCTGGACCCGGTCCAGCGCCTCCTCCACCGGCAGGCCGGGATCGCCCAGCGTCTGCGTCGAGTTGCCCCGGCGGGTGAAGCCGGACGAGGCCCGCAGCACCCAGCCCCCGAGGGCCTCCTGTTCCAGCGCGTTCCAGCCGCGGGCGGCGATCCGCTGCATCTCGGCCGGGGCCGGGACCTCCGGCGCGGCCAGCGAGCGCCGCAGCGGCGCCGGCGGCACCGTCTTGCCCGCCACCAGCTCTCCCTCGGGCAGTTCGACCGCCTCTCCAGACCGGCCGACTACGGTGAGAACACCAGCGTCGAGATCCCAGGATGTGAGCACACCCAGCGTGTCGCCGAACTGGAGACGGCCGTCGACCAGTCCGACAACACGCCGAGTCATGACACGTCGTCCCAGGTCAGCGGGGGTGAGCCGGAACGCCGACCGGTCGAGTGCGCCCCTTTGGGACGTCATCATGCCTACCTCCGTTACATTCGGTGCCCTCGACCGGCGATACTAGGGGCGGGCATCGACGACGCCGCGCTTCCCTTGCGCGATAGGCCCTTACTAGGAGGAATGACAGCGTGACCTACGTCATCGCGCAGCCTTGTGTCGACGTGAAGGACAAGGCGTGCATCGAAGAGTGCCCGGTCGACTGCATCTACGAGGGCCAGCGGTCCTTGTACATCCACCCGGACGAGTGCGTCGACTGCGGCGCGTGTGAGCCGGTCTGCCCGGTCGAGGCGATCTTCTACGAGGACGACACCCCGGACGAGTGGAAGGACTACTACAAGGCGAACGTCGAGTTCTTCGACGACCTCGGTTCGCCCGGTGGTGCCTCCAAGCTCGGTGTGATCGACAAGGACCACCCGTTCATCGCGGCCCTCCCGCCGCAGAACCAGGACCACTGAGTTGACCCCCTCGCAGGACAGCTCCGCCGCGCCGTCCCTCCTCGGAGGGGCGGCGCGCCGCGTCTCGGCCCTTCTCCCGCCGTTCCCGTGGGACCGGCTGGAGCCGTACAAGGCCATTGCGACAGCCCACCCCGACGGCATCGTCGACCTCTCGGTCGGTACGCCGGTCGACCCGGTCCCGCAGCTGATCCAGGACGCGCTCGCGGCCGCCTCGGACAGCCCCGGCTACCCCACGGTCTGGGGAACGACAGAGCTGAAGGACGCCCTGGTCGGCTGGGTCGAGGGCCGTCTCGGCGCGCGCGGGATGACCCACCGCAACGTCCTGCCCGTGGTCGGCTCCAAGGAGCTCGTCGCGTTGCTGCCCTGGCAGTTGGGCCTCGGCCCCGGCGACAAGGTCGCCTTCCCGCGGTTGGCCTACCCGACCTACGAGGTGGGCGCGCGGCTGGCTCGGGCGGAGTACGTCGTCTACGACGATCCGACCGAGCTCGACCCGGAGGGCCTGCGGCTGCTCTGGCTCAACTCGCCGTCCAACCCGACGGGTCGGGTCCTGGGCGTCGAGGAGCTGCGTCGCATCGTCGCCTGGGCCCGGGAGCACCGGATCCTCGTCGTCAGCGACGAGTGCTACCTGGAGCTGGGCTGGGAGGCCGAGCCGGTCTCCGTCCTGCACCCGGACGTCTGCGGTGGCTCGGTGGACGGGCTGGTCGCGGTCCACTCGCTCTCGAAGCGCTCGAACCTGGCCGGCTACCGTTCCGCGTTCATCGCGGGCGACGCGGAGATCCTGGGTGAGCTGCTCGAACTGCGCAAGCACAGCGGCTTCATGGTCCCGGCGCCCGTGCAGGCGGCGACGGTCGCCGCGCTGGGCGACACCGCCCATGTCGACGAGCAGCGCCGCCGCTACGCGGCCCGCCGTGACGCCCTGCGGGCGGCACTGGTCGGCGCGGGTTTCCGCATCGACCACAGCGAGGCGAGCCTCTATCTGTGGGCCACCCGTGACGAGCCGTGCTGGGACACCATCGCGGACCTCGCCAAGCTCGGCATCCTGGTCGCCCCGGGCGAGTTCTACGGCACAGCGGGTGCGAACTTCGTCCGCGTGGCCCTCACAGCCACGGACGAACGCGTCGCGGCGGCGGTCGCCCGCCTCTGACACCTCCGACGCCCCGGGCGGCGCAGCCGCCGGGGGCGCGGGCCTGTGTCTTTGCGCGGCTCCGCCGCGGTGGCGCGGGGCGCGCGTCTGGGGGTCGGTCGCGCACGCCGGGGGCGTGGGGCTGTGTCCTTGCGCGGCTCCGCCGCGGTGGCGCGGGGCGCGCGTCGGGGGGTCGGTCGCGCACGCCGGGGGCGTGGGGCTGTGTCCTTGCGCGGCTCCGCCGCGGTGGCGCGGGGCGCGCGTCTGGGGGTCGGTTGCACACGCCAGGGGCGCGGGGAACTGCGCGACAAGCCACCCTGAGTGGTGTGTCGCCGAGCGAGCAGGGCCACCCTTCGTGGTTGGTTGCTCGCGCAGTTCCCCGCGCCCCTGATGCGCCTGCGGCGCTCGCTACAGCGGCAGGCCGTTGACCGGGAGGCCGCCGAGGGGGAGGCCGCTCAGGCCGGGGACGGCGCCGGTGACGCCGGAGAGCGGGGACTGCTGGGCCGCGCCCAGGTTCGGGAGGCCGCCGAGGCGCTCCGAGGGCGCGGGCATGCTGCGGGTCGCGCCGCCCAGCGAGCTCAGCGGGAGGCTGTTGACGGCCGGCAGGCCGTTCAGCGGGAGGGCACCCAGCGGGGACTGCGGCGCGGCCGCGGGCGCCGCAGCCGGAGCTTCCGCGGCGGGGGCGGCGGCAGGCGCCGCCTCGTCGCCGGGCGTCGTCGCGTTGGCCGCCGCGGACGCGGGCACGCTGCGCGCCACGCCGGTGTCGTGGGCGAGGCTCACGGCCTGCGCCGCGGTGCCGAGCACCCCCATGACCGACGAGCCCATCGAGCGGCTGCTGGCGAGCGGGACGGCCTGGCCGGCCGCGTGGCCCGCGGCGTCGGCGACGACCGGCAGGCCGTTGCTCGCGGCCTCACCGACGTCCGAGCCGGCCATCTCACCGGTCTGGTGCGCGGTGCCCTCGACGGAACCGCCGAGGTCGGGAGCAGAGTTGAGCTGGCTGAGCCCACCCAGGTCAGGCACCGCCGGCAGCGCGGGGGCGGCCATCGCCGTGCCCGCCGCGACCGCCGGGACCGAGGCGGCGGCGACGATGACCGCGGCCTGGACGATCCGGCGCGAGATGGGGAGAGACATGGTGCTCCTTGAGAAGGGACGACAGAACCCGTCCGCCGGGCGGACGTGGTGAATACCGCCCCAGGAGCAAGAAGGTTGCGGGGCCGCCGGGTAAAGAGTTCTCCAAGCGATGAAGCCTTCTGTCCGGGTTTGCCGGGAATGTCGCCAGTGGAGGACCTCGCTGCGGAAAGGTTTCTTCTCCGCCTCGCCAAGGGTCGCCGCAGCTCGGACGAGAAATTTCGGCCGACTCGACCCGAATGGCCGCATTCGTCAACCGGTGTTGCCGCCGTTCACCCCTCGGGGAGCCCCCGGGAGTGACTCGGGTTGCCGCCGCGCGAGGCCGGAGGCCGGGTGACGCTAGGCGACGGTGATCCGCAGGCCGCCGGAGGAGCCGGAGGCGTCCGAGGTGCCGGACGTGCCCGGCGACGCCGAGCTCGCCTGCACCCAGCCCTTCTCCGAATCGCCGCTGGTCCAGATCTTCCCGGCGTACTCGACGGCGGTGATGTGCAGCGTCTTGGCGTGCGCCACCGACCACTGCGCCACCGCCCAGGCGCGCTGCGACTGGTACGCGGTGCCGTGCACCGTCACGGCCAGCCGCTGCTCGGGCGCGGCGCTCGGCGACGCCGCGTCGGTGCTGGGGACCGCGGCCGGCGCCGAGGTGCTGACCACGCGTCCGAAGTCCTTCTTCAGCTCGGACTGCAGCGTGGTGGCGCCGCTGCCGGCGGGGTTGGAGGTGCCGACGCCGTTCACGGTGCAGTTCAGGGCCGACGGCACCCGGCCGGTCAGCGCACCCGACAGGGTCTGCGCGTCGGCCTCGTGCTGGGCGTAGGCGTCCGGGAAGCCGCTGTGCTGGACGTCCTGCGCGGCCTCGGTCAAGGGCAGCTGGGCGTAGCCCGGGATGGCCACGAGCTTGTCCAGGAACCTGTTGGTCGCGTAGACGGGATCGGCGATCTGCTCCGGGGTGCCCCAGCCCTGCGAGGGGCGCTGCTGGAACAGGCCGATCGAGTCGCGGTCGCCGCCGTTGAGATTGGTCAGCCGGGACTCCTGCATCGCGGTGGCGAGCGAGATGGTCACCGCCCGCTCCGGCAGGTTGCGCGAGGTCGCGACGGCCGCGATGGTGCTGGCGTTCTGCATCTGGTCGAGGCTGAGCTGGACGATGCCGTCCGGCGTGTCGACCTCGCAGCCCTCGGCGACCGGCCCGGGCAGCAGGTTGCGGCCCTTGCCGAGCAGGAGGGCCACCACGACGGCGGCCACGACGAGCAGCACCACGAAGGGCAGGCAGGCCAGCATCCGGCGTCGACGCCGACGGCGCGGAACCGGGGTGTCGTTGCCCGCGCCCATCATCTCGCTCAGACTCACCCGGTGTCCTTTCTCCGGCAGCGCCCACCTCGCTGCGCACCGCTCCGGTCGGCACATTCGGCCTGGTCCGGCCGAGTGGTCACCCTACCCACTGGGACGGCCCGCTCGGGACTACGGTTCGCCTGCGTACCTGTGACCTGTACCGCGCTCCGGCGGACGCTGAGGCGGAGCCGAGGGAATCCCACGTAGGCTGGATGTTCATGAGCCGTCCTGATGCCTCCACCGCAGCCGCCGAGTCCGCCGAGTCCGCCGCCGTTCCGGAGCTGGACCTGAGCATGACCGGTGGTGAGCTGACCGCCCGCCTGGTCGACATCCCGTCCGTCAGCGGCTCTGAGCAGGTGATCGCCGACGCCGTCGAGGTCGCGCTGCGCAAGCTGCCGCACCTGACCGTGGAGCGCGACGGCAACGCCGTGATCGCCCGGACCAACCTGGGCCGGCCGGAGCGCGTGGTGCTGGCCGGTCACCTCGACACCGTGCCGATCGCCGACAACCTGCCCTCCCATGTGGAGGGCGATCTGCTCTACGGCTGCGGTACCTCGGACATGAAGTCCGGCGTCGCGGTCCAGCTGCGCATCGCGGCGACGGTGCCGGAGCCCAACCGGGACATCACCTTCGTCTTCTACGACTGCGAGGAGGTCGAGGCGCGCCGCAACGGCCTGGGCCGCCTCTCCCGCAACCACCCCGACTGGCTCGCGGCCGACTTCGCGGTGCTCCTGGAGGGCACCAACGCGCAGGTCGAGGGCGGCTGCCAGGGCACCCTGCGCGCCGAGATCCGCACCCACGGTCAGCGCGCCCACTCGGCCCGCGCCTGGCTCGGCGACAACGCCATCCACAAGGCCGCGCCGATCCTTGAGCGGCTGGCCGCCTACGAGGCGCAGCGTCCGGTGATCGACGGCCTGGAGTACCACGAGGGCCTGAACGCGGTCCGGATCGAGGGCGGCGTCGCCAACAACGTGATCCCCGACGAGTGCCTGGTCGTGGTGAACTTCCGCTACGCCCCGGACCGCAGCCCCGAGCAGGCGGAGGCGCACGTGCGCGAGGTCTTCGACGGGTTCGACGTCGTCGTCACCGACTTCGCCGCGGGCGCCCTGCCGGGCCTGTCGCAGCCGGCTGCCGCCGCGTTCGTCGAGGCCACCTCGACCACCCCGACCGCCAAGTTCGGCTGGACCGACGTGGCGCGCTTCTCCGCGCTCGGCATCCCGGCGGTGAACTTCGGCCCCGGCGACCCGAACTACGCGCACAAGCGCGACGAGCACTGCTCGCTGTCGGCGATCGAGGAGACCGAGAAGCGCCTCCGGGCCTGGCTCCAGTCCTGATCGCTCGCGCGAAGCAGTAGCGAAGACGCCTTCTGACATACCTCCGTTCGTCGATTGATCGTCGTACGCTGCGGAGGTATGACAGACGGCAACAGCAACGGGAACGCCAGCGGCAACGGCAACGGGCACGAGGTGCGTCTGCGCGGCAAGGTCCGCGTGAAGCACCGCGGGCCGGTGCTGCTGCGTGGCGAACAGGTGGACAACAGCACCACCGACCAGCGCCTGCTGGACTCGGCCGGTCCTTCCGACTGGCTGCACACCGATCCGTGGCGGGTCATGCGGATCCAGTCCGAGTTCGTCGAGGGCTTCGGCGCGCTCGCCGAGCTCGGCCCCGCGGTCAGCGTCTTCGGCTCCGCCCGCACTCCCGTCGACTCCGACGAGTACCGCGCCGGTGTCCAGATCGGCAGGGCACTCGTGGACGCCGGGTACGCGGTGATCACCGGGGGCGGCCCCGGGGCCATGGAGTCGGCCAACCGCGGTGCCTTCGAGGCGGGTGGCACCTCGGTGGGGCTCGGCATCGAGCTGCCCTTCGAGCAGGGCCTGAACGACTACATCCACCTGGGTCTGAACTTCCGGTACTTCTTCGTCCGGAAGACCATGTTCGTCAAGTACAGCCAGGGTTTCATCGTGCTGCCCGGCGGCTTCGGCACCCTCGACGAGCTCTTCGAGGCGCTCACCCTGGTGCAGACGCACAAGGTGACCAGGTTCCCGGTGATCCTCTTCGGCACCGCCTACTGGTCCGGCCTGCTCGACTGGATCAGGAGCGCGCTGGTCGCCGAGGGCAAGGCCTCCCCGGGCGACCTGGAGCTGATCAGCTGCACCGACTCCGTCGAGGAGGCCGTCAAGATCCTCGAGGCGAGCCGCACCAACGGTCACGCGCAGCCCGCCCACAACCCGGAGTAGCCGCCGGAGCGGTGATCCGGAGCGGCTAGGCGAGCCCGCGGCGGGCGACCGCGGGTTCGCGGGTGCCGCGGATCGACGCCACCATGTCCAGGACCTGGCGGGTCTCGGCCACTTGGTGCACCCGGTAGATCTGGGCGCCGAGCCAGGCCGAGACCGCCGTCGTGGCCAGGGTGCCGAGCAGCCGCTCGCCGACCGGCTTGTCCAGCGTCTCGCCGACGAAGTCCTTGTTGGACAGCGAGACCAGCACCGGCCAGCCGGTCGCCGTCATCTCCGGCAGCCGGCGCGTCGCCTCCAGCGAGTGGCGGGTGTTCTTGCCGAAGTCGTGGCCCGGGTCGATGATGATCGACTCGCGCGGCACGCCCAGCGCCAGCGCGCGCTCCGCCTCGCCGTGAACCGTGCGCTCCAGGATGTCGGCCATGACGTCCGCGTACGCGACCCGGTGCGGCCGTGTACGCGGTTCCGTGCCACCCGCGTGTGTACAGACCAGTCCCACCTTGTGTGCGGCGGCAACCTCGGCGAGCTTCGGGTCGACGCCTCCCCACGCGTCGTTCAGCAGGTCCGCGCCGACCGCGCAGACGGCCTCGCCGACCTCGTGGCGCCAGGTGTCCACACTGATCACCACGTCCGGGTGGCGTTCACGCAGCGCGGCGACGAAGGGCACAGTGCGCCGCAGCTCCTCCTCGACGGTGACCTCGTCGCCGGGCCCCGCCTTCACGCCGCCGATGTCGAGGATCGCGGCCCCCTCGGCGACGGCCCGGTCGGCTGCGGCGAAGGCCGGTTCGTCGGCGAAGGTGGCCCCCTGGTCGAAGAAGGAATCCGGCGTGCGGTTCACGATCGCCATGATCACGAGCTCGTCCGGGGAGAAGACCCGTCGACCTAGCTTGAGGGGCGTGCGATCCATGCGTCCTCCCGGGCTGGTGCGCCATGATGGCTGTCGTTACGTTTGGGGCTTGTCCATGATCCCCCACCGGCAGCCTGGAGTGGGCCTGTGTTCTGGTTGATCCTCGTCCTGATGGTGCTGGTCGTCGGCGCGGCCGCGCTGGCCGCGCTGGGCGCGGGCGGTTCCCTTCCGGAGGCCGAGCGCGACCGCCTGTCCGCGCGCCTGCCCCAGGAACGGCCGCTGGCCCGCACCGATGTCGACGACTTGCGCTTCCCGATGGCCCTGCGCGGCTACCGCATGGACGAGGTCGATGACGCCCTCGACCGCATGGCGGCGGAGCTGAGCGAGCGCGAGCACCGAGTCGTCGAGCTTGAGCACGCGCTGGCCGCGGCGCTCGCCTCCCCGGCGGCGGCCGGCTCGGTCGCGGTGGAGCAGCACGCCGCGTACGAGCCCACACAGGTCTCGTCGCCGGTGGTGGCCCCGCAGACGCTGTCCTCGGGGACCTCGGAGGCCGTACCGGCCCCCGAGTCCCCTGAGGCCCCGGAGGCCCCGCGGGACGCTGCCCGCGAGGACGACCGCCCGTGAGCGAGGCGATCCGGGGCGAGGACGGCCGACTGCGCTGCCCCTGGGGCCTGTCGGCCCCCGACTACGTCGAGTACCACGACACCGAGTGGGGCAGGCCGGTCCACGGGGACGTGGCCCTGTACGAGCGGATCTCGCTGGAGGCGTTCCAGTCCGGCCTGTCCTGGATCACGATCCTGCGGCGCAGGGAGGGCTTCCGCCGGGCCTTCGACGGCTTCGACCCGGCGACGGTCGCCGCCTACGACGACGCCGACGTCACCCGCCTGCTGGCGGACGAGGGCATCATCCGCAACCGCGCGAAGGTCCTCGCCACCATCGCCAACGCCCGTGCGCTGCTGGAGCTGGGCGGCACCACCCTCGACGCTCTCGTCTGGAGCTTCGCCCCGGACCCGTCACCGGCGGCCCCGAAGTCCCTGACCGAGGTCCCGGCCGTGACCCCGGAGTCGAAGGCGCTGGCCAAGGAACTCAAGCGCCACGGCTTCCGCTTCGTCGGCCCCACCACGGCCTACGCCCTCATGCAGGCCTGCGGCCTCGTGAACGACCACCTCGCGGACTGCTTCGCCCGCTGAGGGCCCGTTGCACTTTGCCAGGGGCGCGAGGCGCTGCTGATGTGGGGCTCCTCCCGGCCTTCGGCCGGGAGGAGCCCCCGAGGTGACCCTGCGTGGGCGCGAGCACCCACCGGTGTGCGGACGGCCCTGCCCGTTCGGCCTGCCGGCGGAGTGGGTGGCTGCTCGCGCACGCGGTTGATCGAGCGTTGATCGAGCAGAGCCGCGCGCCCCTTTCGGGGCTACGCCCCGGTGAAGCGGGGGGCTTCCTTGGCCAGGAAGGCCTCGACGGCGATGGTGTGGTCCGCGGACTCGCCCGCGAGGGTCTGCAGCTCCTCCTCCTTGGCGAGGGTCTCCAGCAGGGTGTGCCCGGCCCCGAACGCCACCGCGGCCTTGATCGCGCCGTAGGCGACCGTCGGACCCTCGGCGAGCTGGCGGGCGAACGCCCGCGCCTCGTCCGCGAGCTCCGCACCCGGCAGCACGCGGTGCGCCAGGCCGAGGGCCAACGCCTCCTCCGCCTTGACCGTCTGAGGGAACATCAGCAGCTCGACGGCCTTCGCCTGGCCGACCAGCCGCGGCAGCGTCCACGCCGCGCCGCTGTCCGTGCTGAGGGCGACGCCCGCGAAGGAGGTGTTGAAGCCGCCGTGCGCGGCGAGGAAGCGGAAGTCGCAGGCCCACGCGAGCGCCGCGCCCGCGCCCGCCGCGACGCCGTTGACCGCCGCGACGACCGGCTTGCGCATCGTGGCGAGCGCGGTGACCAGCGGGTTGTAGTGCTCGCGCACCGTGGACAGCGCCGGGCCGCCGCCCGCGCGTGCCGCGGCGAGGGCGCCGACGTGCTCCTTGAGATCCTGGCCGACGCAGAACGCGCGGTCGCCGGCGCCGGTCAGCAGGACCGCACGGACCGCCGGGTTCTCCGCCGCGTCGATCGCGGCGTCCCGCAGGGCCACCTTGGTCGCCGTGTCGAGGGCGTTCATCGCCTCCGGGCGGTTGATGGTCAGGGTCGCGAGCCCGTCTTCGATCTCGTACAGAACGCTGTCGGCCACGTCCGTCTCCTCACTGTTCGTCCAGCTGTGTCACCGGCTGGTACCCCGGTCAGCATGACGGATCGGGTGCCCTCGGGAAGATGTGACGTAGCCCACTTTCCCGGATGCCCGCGCTGGAACGCGAGGGGGCCTCACAGGGCCGCAGTGGCCGGGCGGCGGAGGGGAACTGAGGTGCGGTCGGCGTGCGTGTTCGAGTGTGTCGGAGCGTGCACGGAGGAGGCCGCTGGGGCTGGCGAGATACGTGATGTTGGTCATCGGACCGTTGAATGCGGGATACTGGTACTCCGATCAGTGCGTTCGAAACCGACGGTGGACGGGCCGTGGGTTCCGGTGGAGCAGGTGCAGGAAGGGGAACGAGCATGGCGGCCATGAAGCCGCGGACGGGCGATGGCCCGCTTGAGGTGACCAAGGAGGGGCGGGGCATCGTCATGCGCGTTCCGCTTGAGGGTGGCGGCCGTCTGGTCGTCGAGCTGACGCCGGACGAGGCCGAGGCGCTCGGTGACGCTCTCAAGAAGGTGTGCGGCTGACCCGCACCCCCGCTCAGATCCTCCGTCGAAGGCCTCTGTCCCGTTCCGGGACGGGGGCCTTCGTCCTTTCCGGAGGCTTTTCCGCGCCGTTCGGCCGATCGGCGCCGGGCCGGGCGGTCAGCGCCGGACGGCGGCCAGCAGCCCGTCGCCGACCGGCAGCAGCGCCGGGATCAGGTCCGGATGCTCGCGCACCTGCCGCATGAGCTCCCGGACCGCGGCCGTGCGCACCCCGAGCGCGCCCTCGAAGCAGACCGTTCCCCCAGGTCGGAGCAGGCGCAACGATTCAGCAAGGTAACCGGTCGTCTCGGTCGGGTCGCCGTCGCAGAAGACCAGGTCGTACTGCCCGTCGGCGAGCCGCGGCAGGACGTCCAGCGCCGGGCCCGGGATCAGCCGGGCGCGGCTCGACGCGAAGCCGGCCGCCAGATACGCCTCACGGGCCTGCCGCTGCAGGCCGGGCTGGACGTCGACGGTGGTCAGGATGCCGTCCTGGCGCATGCCGCGGAGCAGGCAGATGCCGGACACGCCCACGCCGGTGCCGATCTCCACCACCGCCCGCGCGCCGCTCGCCGCGGCCAGGAGCCGCAGGGCCGCGCCGCTGCCGGGGGAGACCGGTCGCACCGAGGCGAGCAGGGACAGTTCGCGGGCGCGCAGCAGCACCGGGTCCTCGACGGCATAGGCGTCGGCGAGGGCCGCGTCCGCTTGCCCGTAGCCGCTGATGCCTTCCTCCCGCGCCGACCCGTGGTGGGTCCGGTGGTGTGAACCCGTGATGTGTACCTGCGTACCTGTGTACCGGTGGACCGATCCGTGCTGACCAGTGCCGATTTCTGGCCACAGGTTAGTGGAGAGCGGCGGAACCGGGATCAACGCCCGGCCGTTGGAAGTGGATGAGGGCCGGGTTCACACCCGGCCGCCCGCCTCGCCGACGCACCGGGTGTGTACGGAGCGCCGCAGGTGGGTCGTATGGTGATTGGCTTTTATCCGGTGCTAACGGGTGGTGCGGATATGGTGGTGGCCCTGCTAGGCAGAAGAGCCGATCGAGGAGGTGTGGCTGAGGGGGGCGCCCGTTCGCGCGATCTTCGCGGCCCCGCGCCGGCCCGTAGGCCGAAGCCCGTGATGAGTGAGTCGCAGCCCGAGTACGCGCCCGCCGAGACAGCGGAGACCAGCCAGACGGCGTCCTTCGACGAGCTGGGCACTGCGGCTGCCTGGACCCCGCCCAGCTGGGAGGAGATCGTCCAGACGCACAGCGCACGGGTCTACCGCCTCGCCTACCGCCTGACCGGCAACCAGCACGACGCCGAGGACCTCACTCAGGAGGTCTTCGTCCGGGTCTTCCGCTCGCTGTCCACGTACACGCCGGGCACCTTCGAGGGCTGGCTGCACCGGATCACGACCAACCTCTTCCTGGACATGGTCCGCCGCAAGCAGCGGATCCGCTTCGACGCCCTGGCCGACGACGCCGCCGAGCGCCTGCCCAGCCGCGAGCCGTCGCCCGCGCAGCAGTTCCACGACACTCACTTCGACGCCGACGTGCAGCACGCGCTCGACACGCTCGCGCCGGAGTTCCGGGCCGCCGTCGTGCTCTGCGACATCGAGGGCCTGTCCTACGAGGAGATCGCCGCCACCCTCGGCGTGAAGCTCGGCACCGTCCGCAGCCGCATCCACCGCGGTCGCGCGCACCTGCGCGCCGCCCTGCAGCACCGCGCCCCCGGCGCGGGCGAGGGCCGTGAGCGTCGTGGCGGCGTGGACGTCGAGGCCGAGGCCCAGCTGCTCGCCGCGGATTCCCTGGATCGGGGGCGGTCCTCGTGAGCGAGCACCCCCGCCGCTTCCCGCGGTCGGAGGTAGGCGAGCTGCGGGTGACCCAGGTCTCCGTGGCCCTCACCGCGCCGCAGCCGCAGGAGCACCACCTCGGTGACCGTCTGGCCGCCTTCGTCGACGGCGAGCTCGACCACGGCGCCCGGGAGCGTGTCCAGGCGCACCTGGCCACCTGCCCCGACTGCCTGGCCGAGGCCGAGGACGAGCGCCGGCTCAAGGCACGCCTGCGCGAGGTGCTGCCGCCGGACCCGAGCGCCGTCTTCATGAACCGCCTGATGGCCATCTCCGCCCCCGGACAGGACGGCGACGACAGCGGCACGCCCCAGGGCCCCGCCGGGCCGTCACGGGTCCGCTCGCTCTTCGGCTCGGGCTCCCAGGGCCCCGGCGCGGGCTTCGGCAGTTCGGGCGGCCTGAGCGGCAGAGGTCTGGGCGCCGGCGGCCTGCGCGGCAGCAGCTTCGGCAACGGTGCGCTCGGCGCCGACCACCCGCTGCCCGGCGTCGACCCGCGTGCCCGGCGCGAGCGTCGCGATCCGCGCGCGGAGCGCCCGATAGCGGCGCGGCTGCGTTCGGGTGAGGGCCCCGGTTCGATGGTCCCCACCCAGCCCGAGGGGCAGTCCGGGGACGAGACGGGCCGGTCCGGGCGGACGGCGACGGTCGTCGGTCTGGCGCCGAGCGTGCCCACCGCCCCGCGCGGTCGTCGGCTGGTCGTCGCGGCGGCCGGGGCCTTCTCGGTCGCGGCGGTCACTCTGAGCACCGCCCTGACCGGTGTCACGGCCACCTCGGAGGCGCCCCCCGGTGTCGCCCCGCTGACCGGCACGAACAACTACGCGCCTAACTACGTGGCGCCGAACAACGACGGGCCCGGCGGCGGGCAGCTCGCCGCGAGCGTGACGGGCGTCGACGACATGCGTGCGGGGCAGCTCTCCGCCGCCCGCCACGCGGCCGCCCTGCCCACGTCGGCACCGAACCTCTACCCGGCGGCGCAGATGCGGTAGCGCCCCGGGCGGTAGCCCTGGGCAGTCCCGCACATCGGGCACGCGAGGACGTGGCGGCCGACCCCTCCGGGCGGTTGCCACGTCCCGTTTCCGCCGACCGCCCCGCGCCCGCGCGTCACACCTTTCCGGGGTGTCAGTGGATCTCCAGGTCAGTGCGGCTGCCTGTCGACGGCCTGTTCAGTCACCTGTTCGTTAACTGGGAACATTCACGATGGCGTAGCCCGCACCGCCTCCGACCTGTTTCAATGCCAGGGCAGCAGGCATGGAGGAGCGGGTTCGGCATGGCAGCGGAGCACCAGGTGGAAGGGTCGCGGGCGCTGCAACGCGCCGAACGGCCCGCGCCCGAGTGGTGGAGCCACCCGGACGGACCTGACGCGCGGCGTGGCCCGATCTTCGGTGGGGCGCCCACGGCAGTCGCGTCGGCCGACGACGCCGACGGCTGCCCGGACCGGCCCGCACCCGACGGTCGGAGCTCCGAAGGGGCCGTCCGCCGTCCCCGCTCCGCGCCCGCGCTCGGCTCTCCCCGCGGCCTGCTGATCGTCGCCTTCGTCGTGGTCGTCGCGAGCCTGCTGGGCGGTGGCCTGGGCGTCGCGATCGAGGGAGCCGCCGAGGGGGGCCGGCTCACGCTGCACCAGGCGTCGACCACCGCGAGCAAGCCGTCCAGCCGTACGGCGGCCGTGCTCCACGACGTCCTGCCGGGCGTGGTCTACCTCCAGGTGGACGCCGGGGGCCAGCGCAGCGCCGGCACCGGCATCCTGCTGGACGCCAACGGCCACATCCTCACCAACAACCACGTGGTCGCCCCCAACGGCACCACGGGCACGGTGACGGTCACCTTCAGCACCGGTCAGCGGCACCCGGCCGACATCATCGGCCGCGACGTCGGCAGCGACCTCGCCGTGCTGCGGGTCACCGGCGTCTCCGGGCTCACGCCGGCGACCTTCGGCGACTCGGACAACGTCCAGGTCGGCGAGCCGGTGATGGCGATCGGCGCCCCCTACGGACTGCGCGGCACGGTCACGTCCGGAATCGTCAGCGCCGTCGACCGCCCGATCGTCTCCGGGAGCCTCGACTCACCGGCCGGGCACTCCTACCTGGACGCGCTGCAGACCGACGCGCCGATCAACCCCGGCAACTCCGGCGGCCCGCTGCTGGACGCGAGCGGGACGGTGATCGGCATCAACACGGTGATCCGCTCCTCCGACCCGGACAGCTCCGATCCCTACGGCAGTGACAGCACCAGCGGCAGTATCGGTCTGGGTTTCGCCATCCCGATCGACCAGGCCACGCAGGTGGCGGCGCAGCTGATCGGCGGTGGGCGGGCCACGCCGCCGACGATCGGGGTCACCCTGGACCGCGGCTTCGACGGCGGCGCCAAGATCACCGAGGTGCACGCCCGGGGCTCCAAGCTCCAGGTCGGCGACGTCGTCACGGCGGCCGACGGGGTGGCCGTGACCGACGCCGACGACCTGATCGCGCTCATCCGCGGTCGCAAACCGACCGGCGTCACGGTGCTCACGGTGCTGCGGGGCGGGGCCAGCCTGCGGATCGAGGCGAAGCTCACCACCGGACCCACCGACATCACCTCGACCAAGGCCTGAACGGGTCCGAACGCCCATTTCACACCGCCGGTTCACCGGGGACAGGTACGACTTGCCGCGCGGGCGATTACGCTGGACCCGTCCACACGTCAGCAGGGGAGCCCACCGCATGTTCTTCGACATCAGCCCACTGGAGATGGTGGTGCTCGTCGTCCTCGCCGTGGTGATCTTCGGCCCCGACAAGCTGCCCAAGCTGGTCCAGGACGCGATGGGCATCATCCGCAAGATCCGCGAGTTCTCCGACAGCGCCAAGGAGGACATCCGCAAGGAGCTCGGTCCGGAGTACCAGGACTTCGAGTTCCAGGACCTCAACCCGAAGACCTTCGTCCGCAAGCAGATGCAGCGGCACGGCGACGAGTTCGGTCTCGGCGAGATCCAGGAGCTGAAGAACGGCTTCACCCGCGACGCCTCCGAGGCCTCGGCGGCGGTGCGTTCGGTCCGCAACGACCCGCTGGGCAAGGTCGAGGCCGAGCAGGCCGCGACGGCGACCCCGGCGTCGTCCGCGACCCCGGCTCCCGCGGCATCCGCCGCCGCGGACGAGCGGGCCCCGTACGACCTCGACGCGACCTGACGGCCCCTCGAAGGACACCCGTGCCCGCCTGACGCGCGCGTTGCCCCTTCCCTGCACGGCCGCTCCGCCCGGCCCCGGTAATCTTCTGCCGGGGCGGACCAAGGAGGAGGGCCGGTATGGACACCACGAGCCACACCGTGGCGGCGGAGCAGGAACCGGAGCAGTCGGCTGAGCAGGTGGCCGAGCAGGCGGCTGAGCCGACTGCTGAGCAGGTGGTCGAGCAGCCCGAGCAGCAGCCGCACGCGGAGGCGAAGCCGACCGAGCCGGGCTTCGGCGGGGTCGATTTCCCCTGGTACGGCCTGGACGACGCCTGGACCGGCCGCCGCTGGTACGGCGCCACCGGCACCTCCCCGGACGGCCGTACGGTCGACTACGGCTCGCTGGGTCACGGCGACGAGCCCGTCCGCTCCTACCTCGCCCAGGACCCGGCCGAGGGCAAGCGCTTCGCCGTCGTCGTGACGGTCGCCCGCCGCGAGGCCCGGCGGCTGGAGAACGGCACCGGCATGCTTGAGGCGACCTCCGTCTCCTCCGCGGCCTGGCTGGCCGGCTCCGGACTCCTTGCCGCGACCGAGCACGCCCCGATGGAGCGCTCGCTGCGCCAGGACTGGCTCGACCAGCAGACGACGCTGGCCTGGGACCTCGCCGACGACCTCGAGGGACCGGCCTGGTCCTCCCTCACCCTGCCCGTCGACGGCACCCCGCAGCCCTTTCGCTACCGCGAGTCGGAGTACGGCTGGGTCCTCGCGGGTGACGCCGAGGGTGTGCACATCGGCGCCTACGGCCGCGGCGTGAGCGCCTACGGGCTGGGCTTCGGCGCCGTCAAGGACTTCACCTCGTACGGCGGCTGAGCCCGGTCGCACCCGCTGCGGGCGCGACCGCTGTCACCCTTCGGCGGCGGTCCTGAACCGTGCGGTGAGCGTGGCCAGGTCCTGGACGGAGATGCCGTTGTTCAGGGCGGTGACAAGGACGCCCTGGGAGCCGGCGTCGGTCCACTGGCAGATCGTCTCCTCGGTGTTCTGACCGCACTGCATCTCGCCGTTGCCGTCGGTGCCGAGCGGGAAGACCTGGGGCCGGCTCACCTGGCCCCCGGCCATGAAGTCGGCGTTCAGGTTGTCGGCCGAGTGCGCGTCGAGGTCGGCGGCGAGTCGGCTGTCGACCGCGCTGGTGTCGGTGACGACGATCAGGACCGGGCGTGTGGGGGCACCCGCGCCGCTGTAGAAGTTCAGGACGTGCTGGGGGGACAGGTCCCCGCTGACCTTGCCCTGCAACTGGGTCCGGAGCTGGTCGGCCGTCGTACCGGTCATCAGCTGGTAGTCGTCGAGGGAGGCGGGCGCGGTGATCGTCACCGTGTCGGGCCCCTTGGACGCCGCGCTGCCGTACTGGCCACCGGAGGCGATGTCCTGCACCACGTCCAGCCCGATGGCGCCGACGACGATCGCCAGCGAGGCGAGCGCGACCTTCCTGGTCCGCGCCCGGCCGAGCTGCGTCGCCTCCTCGATGTCCTCGGGGATCCGCTCCGGCTGGGGCCGCCGCCAATTCCGGGTCGCGGCCCAGAGGACGGCGAGGGCGACCGCGCCCATCAGGATCGGGGCGGCCATCTGGCCGGCGTGGTAGGCATCGGACTGGGTGTCGATCGCGAGAAGCACGGGGCGAGATCATAGGAACACCACAGGAGTGTGTACACGTCCCTGCGTCTCGATCCCGTATCGATCATGCGCCGCCCCACGGGGGCCGGCCCTCCTCGACCGCGCACCGGAGGCATACCGGGGACCTCCCGGTGTCGGCGGAGCTGTCCTGACGGCAGACGTCGACAGTCTGGTCGCGGACACCGCCCGACGTGGAATCGGCGGAGGTTTGCGCAGGTGGCGGGAGTCCAGCTCGGCCCAGGTTGCCTGGACGGAGGCTCCTCAGGCCGGTGTCGGCGATGAGGCAGACGACCCTGTCCGCACCCCGGGTCCCGTCCTTTACCGTGCGGGCGACCCCATCGCTCGGAGGGACTCTACCGGGCCGTCTCGGGGCCGTGCGGGGTGGGCCAAGGTGCCCAACGACGACAATCGCCGACCACTTCCCCGCAGGCCGGGGAGTGATCGGCGATGGTGTCGGAGGCCGGAGGACCGACCGGTCAGAACTTGTTCTTCGGCGTGAGGCCGAGGGACAGACCGGAGAGGCCGCGCTGGCGGTTCGCCAGCTTGTTGGCGATGGCGCGGAGGGCGGAGCCGCCCGGGGAGTCCGGGTCGGAGAGGACCACGGGCTTGCCCTCGTCGCCGCCCTGGCGGAGCTGGACGTCGATCGGGATGTTGCCGAGCACCGGGACCTTCGCGCCGGTGGCGCGGGTCAGGGCGTCGGCCACCGTCTGGCCGCCGCCGGTGCCGAAGACGTCGACCATCTCGCCGCAGTGCGGGCACGGCATGCCGGACATGTTCTCGATCACGCCGACGATGGTCTGGTGGGTCTGCAGCGCAATCGTGCCGGCGCGCTCGGCGACCTCCGCCGCGGCCTGCTGCGGCGTGGTGACCAGCAGGATCTCCGCGTTCGGGACCAGCTGGGCGACCGAGATCGCGATGTCGCCGGTGCCCGGCGGCAGGTCGAGCAGCAGGATGTCCAGATCCCCCCAGTAGACGTCCGCAAGGAACTGCTGCAGGGCGCGGTGCAGCATCGGGCCGCGCCAGACGACGGGCGCGTTGCCGGGGGTGAACATGCCGATCGAGATGACCTTCACGCCGTTGGCGGACGGCGGCATGATCATGTTCTCGACCTGGGTGGGCCGGCCCTCGGCGCCGAGCATGCGGGGCACGCTGTGGCCGTAGATGTCGGCGTCGACCACGGCGACCTTCAGACCCTGGTCGGCCAGGGCCGCGGCCAGGTTGACCGTCACCGAGGACTTGCCGACGCCGCCCTTGCCGGAGGCGACCGCGTAGACGCGGGTCAGCGAGCCGGGCTTGGCGAAGGGGATCTCCTTCTCCGCCTGGCCGCCGCGCAGCGTCGCGGCGAGCTCCTGCCGCTGCTCGGCGCTCATCACGTCCAGCTCGACCTCGACCGAGGAGATGCCGGGGACCGCGGAGACCGCGTCGCGGACACGGCTGGTGATGGTCTCGCGCATCGGGCAGCCGGACACCGTCAGCCAGACCGCGACCTTCGCCGCCCCCGCGGCGTCGACCGCCACGGTTTTGACCATGCCGAGCTCGGTGATGGGCCGGTTGATCTCCGGGTCCTGCACCTTCGCCAGCGCGGCGCGCACGGACTCCTCGATGGGAGTCGCCTCAGTGTCGGTTGCCATACCGGAATGGTACGGCGGCCCGTGTCGCTCGCTGACCCACCGGTAGCGTGCGGCGGATCACATCAGGTCACCGGAGGCGGGACGTCACAGGAGGTCGGACGGGGTGAGCCTGCGGTCGTCCGGCTCCTGGCCGTCCCCGTTGCGGGCGTCCAACTCCTTGAGCAGCTGCTGCAGCTCGCTGCGGAGGAAATCGCGGGTGGCGACCTCGCCGAGGCCCTGGCGCAGCGCCGCGACCTCCAATGTGAGGAACTCGGTGTCGGCGACGGTGCGGCTCGCCCGGGCGCGGTCCTGCTCCATGTTGACGCGGTCCCGGTCGTCCTGCCGGTTCTGCGCCAGCAGGATCAGCGGTGCCGCGTAGGAGGCCTGCAGGGACAGCACCAGGGTCAGGAAGATGAAGGGGTACTGGTCGAAGCGCACGGCGGGTGGGGCCAGCACGTTCCAGGCGACCCAGACCACGATGAACATGGTCATCCAGACCAGGAACCGGCCGGTGCCCATGAAGCGCGCGAACCGCTCCGACAGCCGTCCGAACGCGTCCGGGTCCGGCTGCGGCAGGTTCAGCCGGGAGCGCCGCTGCGGTTGGTCCAGCCGGGGCCGCTTGGGCTTCTGCTCACCGGTGGGAGCCATCGGCGGTCACCTCCTCGCCGTGCAGTGCGGCCTCGCGCCAGTCCTCCGGGAGCAGGTGGTCCAGCACGTCGTCGACGGTGACGGAGCCCAGGAGCCGGTCGAGCTCGTCGACCACCGGCGCGGCCACCATGTTGTAGGTCGCCAGGAAGCTGGTGATGCGCGGCAGTTCGGTCGCGGGCGTGAGCGGATCGAGGTCACGGTCGACGAGTGATCCGACGAGTGTGTACGGCGGCTCGCGCAGCAGGCGCTGAAAATGGACCAGTCCGAGGTACCGGCCGGTCGGCGTCTCCAGCGGCGGGCGGCAGACGAAGACGACGGAGGCCTGCGCGGGCTTCAGGTCCTCGATGCGGATGCGGGCCAGCGCCTCGGCGACCGTCGCGTCCGGGGAGAGCACGATCGGTTCGGTGGTCATCAGACCACCGGCGGTGTGCTCGGCGTAGGTCAGCAGGCGCCGCAGCGGTTCCGCCTCGTCCGGCTCCATCAGCTGGAGCAGCTGCTCCGCCTCCTCGTCCGGCAGTTCGGAGAGCAGGTCGGCCGCGTCGTCCGGGTCCATCGCCTCCAGCACGTCGGCGGCACGCTCCTGGTGCAGGCCGGCCAGGATCGCGACCTGGTCGTCCTCCGGCAGCTCCTCCATGACGTCGGCGAGCCGCTCGTCGTCGAGCGCGGCGGCGACCTCGCCGCGGCGCTTGGGGGAGAGGTGGTGCAGCACGTTGGCAAGGTCGGCGGGGCGCAGCTGCTCGAAGGTGGCGAGCAGGTTGGCGGCGCCCTGGTCCTCCTCGCGCAGTGCGAAGCCGGTCACGGCGGACCACTCGACGACCATGGTCTCGCCCTTGCGCCGCAGCCGGCCGGGGCGTCCCTTCTCCACGAAGACCTTGCTGATCTCCCAGTCGTGGGTGCGGGTGCGCACCATGGCGACGTCGAGCACGGTGAACAGCTCGCCCTCCTCGCCGTAGGGACCGGTCTCGCGCAGGGTGACGCGCCGGTCCAGCAGCTCGGCCAGGCAGAGCGTCTCGGTGGGCCGCTGCTCGAAGCGCCGCATGTTGATCACGCCGGTCATGATCACCTGGCCGGACTCCACGCTGGTGACCCGGTTCATGGGCAGGAAGACGCGGCGCTTGCCGGGCACCTCCACAACGAAGCCGAGCACGCGCGGCGGCCGTCCGCCCAGCCGCAGCGTGACCACGAGGTCCCGGATCCGCCCGACGGAGTCGGCGTTGGGGTCGAAGACCGTCACTCCGGACAGGTGCGAGACGAAGACCCGCGAGGCGCCTGCACTCACGCGCTGCCTCCCTCTCTGTCGCTCGTCCTGTGACCTCGTCCGACTGACGCGTTGCCGATCGCCAGGCTACCTGGAATGCGAGGTCTATCCCTTGTGTAGGCCTGTGTGCACGCCCGTGCGTGGTGTCGTCCGGACATGGTGCCCGAGCGGGCCGTGGTGCCCGAGCGGGCCGTGGTGCCCGAGCGGGCCGTGGTGCCCGAGCGGGCCGTGGTGTCAGGACGCGCCGCGGCGCTTGCGGCCGAACACCAGCCTGGGCAGCGCGGCCGGGATCGGCTCACGCGTCGTGGCGCCGGTGGGTGCCGGCGCGGCCGCGTGCGCGACATCCGGCATCGCGCCGGGATGCTCGACACTCGGACCCTGCGGCACCATTCGCAGCACCTGGGCGTCCGCGGCCCAGCGGTCCGCGATCGTGTCGTGGTCCAAGGCGTTGAGCCGCTTGCCCTTCAGCTCGTCGACGGCCGCCTGCCACGCCTCGCTGTGCGGGGCCAGCAACTCGGTGTGCGCCCGGAAGGCGACGAGCCGCCCCCACTTGTCCCGGCTGCGCAGGGTGACGACGACATCGAGACCCGTGCCGAGATCGCCCAGCGGCTGCTCGCCCCCGTCGCCGACGACCACCACCGCCTGGTCGACCCATGCGTGCCACAGCGCCCGGTCCCGTCCGCCGTCGCGCCGCACCCACAGCAGACCGGACTTCTTCGCGGCCTCCTCGATCAGGGCGCGGTCCAGCAGCTCGGCACTCGGCTCAGCAGTCATGCTCACAGGGTATTGGGTTCCCGCGCGGCTTCTCTCCGAGGTCCGACGACCGCCCGCCGACAGCTCACCGGCCGTCTGTGACCGCCCTTCCGTCGGCCGTCCGCGAGGGGAAACCAAGGCGTGGACGCGCGTGGATGCGGAGGGTGTCATTCACCTACCATCGATACGCCCCTTACCGACGGCCGGTCGGTCCCTGCGTGGTCGCGCCGTGGTCGCACCGAGGAGAAGCCTGTGTCCAGCACTGCCGAGAGCGCGACCCCGACGCCGACCTCGCAGGCGTCCGGTGCCTCGCTGGCGCGGGGCGCGCAGCCCGATCTCGCGGCCGTGCCCAGGATCGACTTCCTCCTGCTCGCTCTCGCCGTCGCCGGCGTCGCCCTGTCCGCGCCGCTGATCAGCGCCATCGCCGCCCCGGCCGTGGCGATCGCCTTCTGGCGCAACTGCATCGCCACCGGCGTGCTGGCCCCGATCGCGCTGCTGCGGCACCGCGGCGAGCTGCGCGCGATGAGCCGACGATCGGTCGGCCTCTCGCTCGCCGCCGGCGGGTTCCTGGCCCTGCACTTCGCGATGTGGCTGCCGAGCCTGCGGCTCACCTCGGTGGCCACCTCCACCGCCCTGTGCACCGCGACCCCGCTGTGGACCACGCTCTATCTGCGCCTGCGAGGCCACCGGCCGCCGCGCGTGGTCTGGATCGGGATCAGCCTCGCCTTCGCAGGTGTCGTCCTGCTGACAGGCTTCGACCTGACGCTCTCCTCCCGTGCCGTGCTGGGCGATCTGCTCGCCCTCGGCGCCGGCATGGCGGCCTCCGGCTACTTCCTGCTCGGCAGCGAGGTCCGACGCACCGTCAGCACGACGGCCTACACCTTCGTCTGCTACGCGACCACGGCCGTGCTGCTGCTGATCGCCTGCCTGCTGTCCGGGCAGTCGCTCTCCGGCTACAGCTCCACCGCCTGGTGGCAGATCCTGCTGCTGACGGCCTCGGCGCAGTTCCTCGGCCACTCGCTGAGCAACCGTGTGGTGCGGACCCTCGGCCCGTCGTTCGTCTCCACCGCGATCCTGCTGGAGACCCCGGGTGCGGCGCTGATCGCCGCCGTCTGGCTCGGGCAGCTGCCGCCGGTCGCGGTCTACCCGGCCATGGCGATGATCCTGGCCGGCCTGCTGCTGATCATCCGCGCCGGCCAGCGCGCGTCCTGAACGACGGGGCCCGCCGGGTGAGGTCGTAGGCTCTGCGTATGCCGCACCCAGCCGACCCGTCCGATCCGTCGGACCTGCCCGCCCCGTCCGTGCCGGACGAAGTCCTGGCCGCCGTCGAGGCGCGTCTGATCAGCACCTTCGGTGAGCCGGACGGCCGCGCCGCGATCACCTTCCTCGGGGCCGAGCGGATCGAGGTGCTGCGCTTCCCCCAGCCCGACGGGCTCTTCCGCTACGTCACCCTCGGCATGTCCGCCGCGCCGATGACCGACCCCACCGCGCTGGTGGCCGACCCCATCGCGGGGCCGCGCGCCGAGCTCGTGGTCACGGTACGCGGCGGCCAGGACGGGCTGCTCCGTCCGCTGGCCACGCTCGCCTCCGCCCCGCAGGTGGAGGGACTGGTCGTGGCGCCGGGCGCCTCGCTCGACCTCGGCGATCCGCTCTGGGCGGGGGCGCCCTTCACCGCCTTCCTCGTCGCCGAGCCCGGCGGCCTCGTCGCGGACCTGGAGCTGCCCGAGCCGGCCGAGGCGATCCGCTTCCTGCCGCTGCTGCCGATGACCCCGAACGAGGCCGCGCACAAGCGCGTGCACGGCGCAGCCGAGCTCCAGGAGCGGTGGCTGCGCCATGGCACGGACCTGCGCGACCAGCGGCGCGTCTCTGTTCCGCTCGGCGACTCCTGACCTCGGGTCAGGCCTGCGGCTGACCGACCGGCGCGCCGCCCTGGGCCGGGATCTGCGCCTGCGGCAGCGCGGCGAGGAGCTGGTCCAGCTCACCTCGCCAGTAGCGGTGGACGTTCAGGCGCGTCGGCTTGGCACCCGGGGTCATCTCGACGTACAGGGAGCTCCAGACCGTCGCCCGCTTGATCCGGCTCACCGGGAAGGACGGGATCGGGAAGGCGCCGACGACGTCGCCCGGGCGGTTGGTCCACCGGCTCGCGGTGTTGACCACGACCGAGGTGTTGGTCAGCGTCAGGAAGTAGAACTTCCGCGTGAGCGCGACGACCAGGCCGACGCCCGGAATCTCGTCGAAGATCGCGTTCAGCCACGGGCTCGGCCCGGTCTCCACGTGCACGCAGGCGATGAAGGTCTCGCCGGGAGGAGCGACCTGCGAGAGCTTCTCGATGACCTGCTGCTTCTGCTTGGCACGGCGAATCGCCATGAACCCACCCCTGAGGAAGAAACGAAGAGGGACGGGCTCCACACCCCCGGTGCCCGTCGAGGAGGCCAGAGGCTAGCAGGTTTTCCGTTCGGTCGGACGGCCGGTCGGCAGTACGGTTCCGGCCGGCTCAGCCGGTGATCGGCTTGGCTCCGGTGGCCAGGCCGACGAGGGCCTCGTAGACGGCCGGATCCGTCGTGTTCTCGGCGAGACTGACGGTCTTTCGGCTCCCGTGGTAGTCCGACGAGCCGGTGACGAGCAGGCCCAGTTCGGCGGCGAGTCCGCGCAGCCGGACGCGGGTCTCCGCGTCGTGGTCCATGTGGTCGACCTCCAGCCCCGTCAGGCCCGCCGCGGCCAGGTCCGCGATGGTCGCCTCGGAGACCGTCCGCCCCCGCTTGGACGCTCCCGGGTGCGCGAACACCGCGACGCCTCCGGCTCCGCGCACCAGTGCGACCGCCTCGACCGGGTCGGTCTCCCGCTTGGGCACGTCCGCGCGCCCGCCGTTGGCGAGCCAGTCCCTGGTGAAGGCCGAGTCCACGCTCTCCACGACACCCGCCTCGACCAGCGCCGAGGCGATGTGCGGCCGCCCGACCGCGCCGCGGCCCGCGATGCCCAGCACCTGCTCCCAGGTGACCGGCGCGCCGAGCGCCCGGCACCGCTCCACGATCGCCTGCGCCCGGCGTACCCGGTCCGTCCGAACCAGCTCGCGCTCCCGGGCGAAGGCCGGCTCCTCCGGATCGAAGAGGTAGGCCAGCATGTGCATCGAGATGCCCTCGATCCGGCACGACAGCTCGGCGCCCGGCACCAGGGTCAACGCCGTCCCGCGCAGCGCGCCCGCCGCCTCCGCCCAGCCGGCGGTGGTGTCGTGGTCGGTCAGCGCGACGACGTCCAGCCCCGCGGCGGCGGCGTTCCGCACCAGCTCCGCGGGGGAGTCCGTCCCGTCGGAGGCGTTGCTGTGGGCGTGCAGATCGATGCGCATGCCGTCCAGGGTAGGGGAGCCCTCGGACAGCGCTACTTCCCCCGGACAGCGTTACTTCAGGATGCGGGGCGACAGCGCCCCGCAGGGCAGGAGGTCGAGCTCCGCGCCCGCGTCCCTCAGGTCCGTCAGGACCAGCTCGTCATACATCAGCAGCCCGGAGCGCTCGGGCCACATCACGGCCCAGAGCCAGAGCCCGCGCGCCTCGCCGACGAAGACGGCACGATCGTCCGGCGCGTCCGGCACGTGCCACATCGCCGTCGGGCGCCCCGCCGCCAGGACCTTCGCGTGCGGTGGGCGGTTCACCGCGATCGCGTCGCCCGGATCGGGGCCGGACAGCCCGGCGTACCGCGCGCCGAGCCCCACGCCGAGCTCTTCGGCGATCAGCAGCAGCTCTCCCGGACCGCCCAGCGGGCCGGGACCGGAGCAGGCGACCGCGGTCGCCCGCGTTCCCGAGACGTCGTCACCAGCGTGGGCGATACCCGTGTAGAGCCAGCCCACCGGTAGCGGCCAGGGCAGCCAGACGGGAACCTCGGCCCTGGCGACGGCAACGCCCAGCGCCTCGACGCTGGGCGGGACGACCGGCTGCAGAGGATAGACCGTTCCGTGTCTGTCGCACTGCCACGTGTCGGTGAACAACCCCGGGGCGCGGACTCGGCCCCCGCACCTCGGGCAACTGGGCTCGCCCCTCATAGAGGACCACGGTCCTCCCTCACGACCGGTCCGTCAAGGACGATCACCCGGGCGGGCGATGCCTCTTTCGAGTGAGGCGCCCGCACCGGTGACGCCGTCGGAGAGCGGTGTCAGGAGACGGGTTGCGGGACCGGGCGGATGTAGAGCCGCTCGCCGGTGGCGGCGGCGTGATCGACGATCGAGCGGACCGCGTCCGCCTCTGCGATCAGGGTGTCCTGAGCCACTCCGGCCTCGTCGAGGCGGAAGATCTCGAATCGCATGGGCCTCTCCCCTCTCGTGGTGAGTCCCATCCTGGGTGACGCCTGCTGCGGGGTGGTTAGCGATCCGTTAACCCTGCGTGTCGCCTTCGTGCCACCGTCCGGGGAGGTGTCAGCCCTGCTCGCCCCCGCTGTGGGCGGTCCAGAACGCGGCGAGCGACACCGCCGTGCCCTCCGGCCGCTCCGCGTTGGGGGAGTGCCCGGCGCCGGGGATCACGACGTGCTCGGCGGAGAGCCGCAGGGCCATCTGTGCCTGCAGCTCGACCGGCCAGGCGTAGTCCGTCTCGCCCGACAGCACCAGCTTCGGCAGCGGCGCCTTCGCCAGCTCGTCCACCCGGTCCGGCTCCGAGACCAGCTGCTGCGCCATCGCGCTCAGCGCGGCCGGGACGTTGGCAAGCCAGCGGCGGTGCAGGAAGCCCGCGATCTCCGGCTCCAGGCGCGCGCCCACCCCGCCGGCCTCGTCCATGTCCTGCATCGCCTGCCAGATCTCCTCCAGCGTCATCGCGGGCAGCGCGGCCAGCAGGAGCTTGGCGCGCTCGGTCTCCCCGTGGCCGATGGCCGCCGGACCGGTGCTGAGCAGTGTGAGCGACGACCACGGCAGGGGCGTCCCGGTCGCCCGCAGGACCGCGTCCCTGGCGACGTAGCCCGCGAAGGAGTGCGCGACCAGGTGGGGCGCGCGCCGGAGCGAGGCGACCGAGCCGCTCACCCCGGTCGTACCGGCCCGCAGCTCCGCGGTGAGCGCGAGCAGGTCGAGGCTGAACTCCTCCAGCGCGTAGGCCGCGGCGTCGTCGGGCCCACCCGTCTCGTACTGACCGCGCTGGTCGACGGCGTAGACCTCGAACCCGTCCGCGGCGAGCGGCGCCAACAGGGCGATGAAGTCCTCCTTGCTCCCGGTAAACCCGGGTACCAGCAGGGCCACGCCCCGTGTGTCACCCTCCGGGACCGCGTGCAGCGCGGCGAACTCGCCGCGCGCCGTCCGCAGCCGGACGCTGCGGGCGCAGCCGGGCAGGGTGAGGAAGGGCGGGGTGCTCATCTGGCGGGACCTCCTGGTGGCGCGACGGGCGGCTTCGAGCCTAGCCAGGGCAGATGTCGGCGAGATGTCCTCGCCCTCCTGGCGGCGCGTCGGGAGCCGGGGCGGCCCGGAATCCTGACTGCCCGCCACGACAGCCCGCCACGACAGCCCGCCACGACTGCTCGCCACGACTGGCGGCAGCGCGGGCCGCAGAACGCGACGGCGCGGCGGGCACCCGTCAGGGTTCCCGCCGCGCCGTTTCCACGCGGTGTCGGACCGTCAGGCGCGCGAGCGGCGGCGCCCCGTGCTCGCCGGCGGCGTCGTCACCCCGGCCGCCTCCGCGGCGGCGGTGGCGGCGGCTGCCTCCGCGAGGCGGACGCTGCGACGCTTGCGCTTCGGGCGCTCCTCCTCGGCCGCGACCGGCGTCGCCTCCGCGCGCTGCGCGGGGACGTCCGCCTCGATCCGCGCGGCGGCGGCCAGAGCCGCGGCCCGGGCGGTGGTGTCGGTGACGCCCGAGGTCGCCCGGCGGCGCTTGCGCGGCGCGGGCAGAGCGGCGGTCTCCACCGGCGCCTGCGGCTCCTCGGCAGGTGCGGCGACGACGTCGGCGGCCTTGGCGCTGGTGTCGGTGACACCCGACGTCGCCCGACGCCGCTTGCGCGGCGCCACCGCGACCGGCGCCGGCTGCGCCGACGTCTCGGCCACGGCCTCGACGACAGCGGCCTGGGCGGCCGGTGCCTCGGTGACCGGGGCTTCGACGGCGGGCGTCTCGGCGGTGGTCTTCTTGGCGGTCCGGGTGCGCTTGCGCGGGGCCGGGACCTCCTCGGCGACCGGTGCCTCGGCGGCCGGTGCCTCGGGGGCGGTTTCGGCGGTGGCCTTCGCGGTCCGGGTGCGGCGACGCGGTGCGGGGGTCTCCTCGGTGGGGACCTCCGCGACCTCGACAGCCTCGACGACGGGCGTCTCGGCGGTCTCGGCGACGGCCTTCTTGGTGGCGCGCGTGCGCTTGCGCGGCGCGGGCACCTCCTCGGCGACCGGTGCCTCGACGGCCTCGACAGCCGGTGCCTCGACGACGGCCTTCTTGGTGGCGCGCGTGCGCTTGCGCGGCGCGGGCGCCTCCTCGACGGCCTGGGCCTCGGCGGCCGGTGCCTCGACGGCCTCGGTGGGCTCGGCCTTGGCGGTCCGGGTGCGCTTGCGCGGGGCCGGGGCCTCGACGGCGACCGGTGCCTCGGCGGCCGGTGCCTCGATGGCGGGGGCCTCGGGGGCGGTTTCGGCGGTGGCCTTCGCGGTCCGGGTGCGGCGACGCGGTGCGGGGGTCTCCTCGGTGGGAACCTCCGCGACCTCGACAGCCTCGACGACGGGCGTCTCGGCGGTCTCGGCGACGGCCTTCTTGGTGGCGCGCGTGCGCTTGCGCGGCGCGGGCACCTCCTCGACGGCCTGGGCCTCGGCGACCGGTGCCTCGACGGCCTCGGCCTTGACGGCCCTGGTGCGGCGACGCGCTGCGGGCGCCTCCTCGGTGACCGGCACCTCGGCGACGGGCGTCTCGACGGCCGGCACCTCGGCGACGGCCTTCTTGGTGGCGCGGGTGCGCTTGCGCGGCGCGGGCACCTCCTCGACGACGGGTGCCTCGACAACCGGCGCCTCGGCGACCGGGGCCTCGACAGCCTCGACGACCTCGGCCTTGGCAGCCCGGGTACGGCGACGCTGCGCGGGCGCCTCGTCGGCGACCGGTGCCTCGACGGCCTCGGCGGCGACCGGCGTCTCGATCACGTCTGCCGCGGCCGCGGTCGCAGCCGCGACGGGCGTCTGCTCCGCTCCGCGGGAACGGCGACGGCGACGGCGTGCGGGGGCCTCCGCGGCGTCGCCGGTGACGGATGCCGCCACGGCGTCGTCCGACGGAGCGACCTGGGTCGCGGACGTGTCGGTGCCCTCGTTCTCCAGACCGCCACGGGTACGGCGGCGCTTGCGGTCGCGCTCGCGACGCCCGGCGGGACGCTCGCTGTCGCGCGCGTCCTCACGGGCACCGTCGCGGGAGCCGTCACGGCCCCGTCCGCCCCGCTCGTCGCCGCGACCGGCCGGCTTCGCGGCGGTGCCGCGGCTGCGACGACCGCCACCCGGCTCGCCCAGGTCTTCGATCTCCTCCGCGTCCAGACCGGCGCGGGTCCGCTCGGTGCGCGGCAGCACGCCCTTGGTCCCGGCGGGGATGTGCAGCTGCTCGTAGAAGTGCGCGGAGGACGAGTACGTCTCCTCCGGGTCGTTGAACTTCAGGTCCAGCGCCTTGTTGATCAGCTGCCAGCGCGGGATGTCGTCCCAGTCGACCAGCGTGACGGCGGTGCCCGACGCGCCCGCGCGGCCGGTACGGCCGATGCGGTGCAGGTAGGTCTTCTCGTCCTCGGGGCACTGGTAGTTCACCACGTGGGTGACACCCTCGACGTCGATGCCGCGGGCGGCGACGTCGGTGCAGACCAGCACGTCGACCTTGCCGTTGCGGAACGCGCGCAGCGCCTGCTCACGCGCGCCCTGGCCGAGGTCGCCGTGGACTGCGCCGGCCGCGAAGCCGCGCTTGGTGAGCTGCTCGGCGACGTCGGCGGTGGTGCGCTTGGTGCGGCAGAAGATCATCGCCAGGTTGCGGCCCTCGGCCTGCAGCAGGCGGGCGATCATCTCGACCTTGTCGAGCGAGTGGGCACGGAAGATGTGCTGCGAGATGTTCGCGACCGTCGCGCCCTCGTCGTCCGGCGCGGTGGCGCGGATGTGCGTCGGGCGGTTCATGTAGCGACGGGCCAGGCCGATGACCGCGCCCGGCATGGTCGCCGAGAACAGCATGGTCTGACGCCGCGCGGGCAGCAGGTCGAGGATCCGCTCGACGTCGGGCAGGAAGCCCAGGTCGAGCATCTCGTCCGCCTCGTCGAGCACGAGCACGCGCACGGCGGAGAGGTCGAGCTTCTTCTGGCGGGCCAGGTCCAGCAGACGGCCGGGCGTGCCGACGATGACGTCGACGCCGCGCTCCAGCGCCTCGATCTGGGTCTCGTAGCCGCGACCGCCGTAGATCGAGAGGACCCGGACGTTGCGGACCTTGCCGGCGACCAGCAGGTCGTTGGTGACCTGGGTGCACAGCTCGCGCGTCGGGACGACGACCAGCGCCTGCGGCGCGGTCGGCAGCTCGGCGGCGGTGAGCCGGCCGGCGTCCACGTCGGCAGCGACGCGGACGGAGTCGATGATGGGGAGCCCGAAGCCCAGGGTCTTGCCAGTGCCGGTCTTGGCCTGGCCGATGACGTCATGGCCGGTCATGGCGACCGGGAGGGTCATCTCCTGGATCGGGAAAGGGGTGATGATACCGACGGCCTCGAGGGCCTCTGCGGTCTCGGGAAGGATCCCGAGTTCACGGAACGTAGTCAGGGCTGTGCCTCTTCCGGATGTGGTGCGGCCGATCGCGGGGACGGCCGGGCACCCGTCACAGGACGGGCGCACGGACCGCTACCGGTTTGCCTCGCGGCGGCTCACGCGCCTGCACGTCGCGGTGACGTCCGTGGACGTGTTCGTCCAGGACGCGTCCGCGGGGAGCGGACTCGACGGGGCACGGTGAGCGGCACTGCAATGGAGGCCCGGCGCGGGACCGCGATGGCGCGGTCTGCGGCGGCCCTCGCTCGGCCACTGCGGGGTCGGTCGGAGCCGATCGTGCGACCGACCGGGCATCCGCGTGCGTGAGGCGCGATGCGCGTTCGCGTCCGTTCGGATCACGAAAGACACCGGGCCTCGCTACAACCATACCGTCAAGTCGAAGATCGAACATGTGACGCGGGTGACATCGGGTCCTTTCCTGCCCGCTTATCGGCGTCTGCTGTCCTTCTCGGGCCACTAAGGTGCCGCGTATGGAGACCCCTGAAGCACCCAATCAGGACGAGGCGGACACCGCCGCGTACCCGTCGATCGGTGACTGGGCGAGCTGCTCGGCCGATCCGCAGTACCGCGCGGCCGTGGTCGATTTGCTCGGCGCGCTGGCCTACGGCGAGCTCAGCGCCTTCGAGCGGCTGGCCGAGGACGCGAAGCTGGCCCCCAGCCTGGAGGACAAGGCCGCGCTCGCGGGCATGGCGGCGGCCGAGTTCGGTCACTACCGCGTGCTGTCCGACCGCCTCGCCGGGATCGGTGAGAACCCGGCCGAGGCGATGCAGCCCTTCGCCGAGGCGCTGGAGTCCTTCCACCGCATGACCGCTCCGGCGGACTGGGAGGAGGGCCTGGTCAAGGCCTACGTCGGTGACTCCATCGCGGCCGACTTCTACCGCGAGGTCGCGGTGCGGCTCGACGACGACACCCGTGAGCTGGTACTCCGCGTCATGGCCGACACCGGGCACGCCGAGTTCGCCGTCGGCAAGGTCCGCGGGGCCATCGAGGCCGATCCGCGCATCGGCGGACGGCTGGCCCTGTGGGGCCGCCGGCTCATGGGCGAGGCGCTGAGTCAGGCGCAGCGGGTCGTCGCCGAGCGCGACGCGCTGTCGAACCTGCTGATCGGCGGCACCGAGGTGCGCGGCTTCGACCTGGTCGAGGTCGGCAAGATGTTCAACCGGATCACCGAGGCCCACACTCGCCGCATGGCGGCGCTGGGGCTGGCCTCCTGAACCCCACCCGCCGGTGAACGGCGGTCAGGCGTGCCGGGGACGGTGGCCTGACCGCTGGTCCGGCCGGGCGAGCAGCGAGACCATCGCGGCGGAGCCGAGGAACGAGCAGATCACCGTCTCGACCGGGTGTCCGTCGCCGAACGCGGTGTGGGCGATCCCGCCGAGCAGCAGCGCCGAGCAGAGGCCGGTCAGCAAGGTCACCAGTCGCGGCGCCGGGAACAGGTCGCTCAGCAGCACGACGGCGCCCAGCCCGACGGCCAGGCCGGCAATGGCGAAAGCGATCAGTTCGGCGGTCATGGTCACGGCCTCCCCGGCGGTTCTGTCCGTTTGCTGTGGATTGGGGTCGAGAAAGCCCTACCCACAACGAGCACGGGACATGCCAGGACACGTGGAACGCCCCGGTTTCCCCCACGTGCGGGGGAAACCGGGGCGTTCGGTGTTTGAGCTCCGCCTTCGCGAGCCTCAGAGCGTGCCGAAGCCGACCTTCGCGCGCGTCGGCTCACCGATCTCCACGTAGGCCAGGCGGTCGGCCGGGACCAGGATCTTGCGGCCGTGCTCGTCCGTCAGCTTCAGCAGCTTGCCGCCGTCCACCGCAGCGGCGACAGCGCTCTCGACCTCGTCGGCAGTCTGCGCGCTCTCGAGAATGATCTCCCGAGCCGCGTTCTGCACGCCGATCTTGACCTCCACGGCTTTCGTCCCTCCGGGCCCATCACAGGCGTTCGTCGTTCACACGCGGCCGAGAGGCCACATGCCGTACGGCCCCACCATACGGCTCACCGGCCGCGAAGCGGGGCCGGTCGGGGCACCGTGATCAGTGCGCGGCGTCCCCGCCGTGCAGCGGGAAGCCCTTCAGGCCGCGCCAGGACAGGCTGGAGACCATGCGGACCGCCTCGTCCTGCGGAATGGTCGCGCCCTGGGCGAGCCAGAAGCGGGCGGTGATCTGGCACAGCCCGCAGACGCCGACCGCCAGCAGCATGGACTCCTCCTCCGGGAGGTCGGTGTCCTCGGCGATCACCTTGCTGACGAGCGTGGCCGTGTCCCGCGTGACGCGCTCGACGCGCTCGCGGACGGCCTCCTCGTTGGTCAGGTCCGACTCGAAGACCAGCCGGAAGGCGCCGGACTCGGAGGAGACGTACTCGAAGTAGGCCTCGGTCGTCGCCAGCACGCGGCTCTTGTTGTCGTTCGTCGACTCGAGCGCGGCGTGGATCGCCTCGACCAGGGCCTCGCAGTGCGTGTCCAGCAGGGCGAGGTAGAGCTCGAGCTTGCCCGGGAAGTGCTGGTAGAGCACCGGCTTGCTGACCCCGGCGCGCTCGGCGATGTCGTCCATCGCCGCGGCGTGGTAGCCCTGCGCGACGAAGACCTCCTGGGCCGCGCCCAGCAACTGGTTCCGGCGGGCACTGCGCGGCAGGCGAGTACCCCGGGGGCGCTCGGCCGTGTCCTGGATTGCCGTCACGGTGCTCCTCACTCAGCGTCTGGATTCACAGGCGCCGTCCTGGGCCGACACCTGCGGCCATCCTACTTTCGGGTAATGGCCGATGTCGCAGGTCCGGACCCGAAAGTCCCGACCTTGGCTTGTGAGGATTCCACAAGCACCCCCGTCACCGGTACTCGTCTTCATCGATTCGGACCTCGACCTTCTGTTCCACGGTGTCCGCCTCGGGCGACTCCAGGGCCAGTTCCTCCTGGGTGAGGCTCTTCAGCTCCTCGCCCCCCGCCTCGCCGTCGTCGACGTCCGGCTCGACCTCAGGGCGCTCGTCGGCCTCGGCGACGTCCAGGGAGTCGAGTGCGGCGTCGTTGACCTCGGACATGGTGGCCTCCCTGATGGCGCGGGTGCGGGGTGGAGGTGGCTGAGGGGACGGGATTGGCGGTGCTGTCACGGCACCGCCCTCTTAGCATCGTCCCCATGAGTGGACTGCGCGAGACATTCGAGGCCGAGACCTCCACCGGCGCCCCGACCGGCGCCCCGACCGCCGTCGGTGGACTGCACGAGGTGCGGGTGCCCGGCAGCGCGCTGTTCACGGAGGCCCAGCCGCCGGCCCGCGCGGGGCTGCCCGCCGCGCTGTTCGTCCACGGCCTCGGCGGGTCCACCCGCAACTGGGAGCTGCTGATGGCCGAGCTGGCCGGCACGGTCGACGGCCAGGCCGTCGACCTGCCCGGCTTCGGGCAGTCCCCGCCCCCGGACGACGCGGACCTCTCCCTGGACGCGCACATGCGCGCCGTCGTCGACCACATCGAACGCGGCGAGCGCGGGCCGGTCCACCTCTTCGGCAACTCACTCGGCGGCGCGGTCGTGACACGCCTCGCGGCCCTCCGCCCCGACCTGGTCCGGAGCCTCACGCTCATCTCCCCGGCCCTGCCCGAACTGCCGCCGCAGACCACCGCCTGGCCGACGGCGCTGCTCGCCCTCCCGGGAGCAGCCGGCGTCATCCGGCGCGCCTCCCGCGGCACCACCTTCGACTCCCAGACGCAGGCGGTGCTCGAACTCTGCTACGGCGATCCCGGGCGCATCCCGCCCGAGCGCCGGGCGGTGATGGTCGCGGAGTACCGGCGCCGTGCGGAGCTCCCGTACACCCTCGACGTCCTCGCCCGCAGCGCCCGCGGCATCGTCCGTGCCTACACCGAGCGCGGCGCGCACTCGCTCTGGCGCCAGGCGGAACGCGTCACCGCCCCGACGCTCCTGGTCTACGGCCTGCGGGACAAGCTCGTCGGCTACCGCATGGCGCGCCGGGCGTCGCGCGCCTTCGCCGACTCCCGCCTCCTGGTCCTGCCGGAGGCAGGGCACGTGGCGATGATGGAGTTCCCGGCCCTGCTCGCCGCCCGCGTCGAGGACTTCCTCGCCGAGGTCGACGGCTGACCTTTCGTGGCACCTTCCACGGGCGCGGGGCTCTGCCGATGCGCGGCTCCGCCGGTGGGCGCGACAATCTCCCGGCCTTCGGCCGGGAGGTGCCCCCTCCGGCGTGCGGATGGTCCCGATGCGAGCAGGGCCATCCCCCTCGGGCGGGTTCTCGCGCCCCCGCAGGGGGCACCTGCCGGACCGATGGGCGACCAGGCCCGGCGCATCGGTTCTCGCGCCCCCGCAGGGGGCACCTCCCGGCCGAAGGCTGGGGGAGGAGCCGCACATCGGCAGTTCCTCCCGCCCCTGGCGGAGTGCAACGACCGGTTGAGGGGCAAGCGTCGGGGCTTCACTCCTTCGGGTGGTAGGGGGCCGGATGGCCGACTGGGTGTCGGTGGTGGGACGTAGTTTCGTGCCGTCGGCCGAACACGCGTCCCCGCGTCGGGGTTAACCGCGGTCGGCGTGTGCGTGGTGGGGGAGTCAGTGGTCAGCTCGGCCGCTGTGCGGCCGTGTGCGCCCGTGTGGTCCTCCGCCTGAATTCGTCGTCATCTTCCGGACGGAGGTCCCATGCGCATCGCACTGGTCACCGAGAGTGTCGCCTCCGTCGCGTGGAGCGACCGGCTCGTCGCCGCCCTGCCCGAGCACGAGTTCGTGCGGATCTCACCCGCCGCCGCGGATCGCCCCCGCTCAGCACCGCCGTTCGCCGCCCGCAGACGGCGCGCCCTGGCCGCGTACGGGGAGTTGGTCCGCTCGCTGGTCGAGCCCCGCGCCGCGGCCGGTTTCGGCGAGGCCCTGAACGCGCTGACGGACGAGGCGCGGGCGGGCGGCCTGCCCGCCCTGCTGCGGTCCGGCGCCGCGGTCCGGGCGCTGGAGTCGACCTGGTTCGGCTCGGCGGCCGCCGCTGTCGCCGCAGGGCCGGGGGACGCGGGCGTACCCCTGGTGCAGGACGCCCTGGTCGCCACGGATCTGCTGGAACGCGCCCTGCGACCGCTCTCGCTGCCCTGGTACGGCCCGAAGGGCGCCCTGCACGGCGCGGACGTCTGCCACGTCGTCGACGGGCCGTCCGCCCTGCTCGCGGGCCTCGTCGCCAAGACCCGCCTCGGCCTGCCGCTGCTGCTGACCGAGCACAACCTGCACCTGCGCGAGCGCTACCGCGGCTACCGGGCCTCCCGGTACCGGTGGCCGGTCCGGTCCCTGCTGCTCGCCTTCCACCGGCTGCTCGCCGGGGAGGGCTACGACCAGGCGGACGTGATCACGCCGGGCAGCGCCTTCGACCAGCGCTGGCAGGAGTACTGCGGGGCCCGGCGCGAGCGGATCCGCGTGGTCTACGAGGCCACCCCGCTCGCCGAGGAGCCGCCGGTCGGGCCCGAGCCGGAGCGGCCGACGCTCGCATGGCTCGGGCCGATAGAGCCGGCCGGAGGGCTGGAGGCGATGCTGAGGGCCTTCGCGCTGGTCCGCGAGGAACTGCCGGACGCGGTTCTGCGCGTCCACGGCCAAGCCCCCGCCGGCGCGGCCGCCTACGAGGAGCACTGCCGCTCCCTGGCCCGGCGCCTCTTCGACGACGCGACGGAGGGCGGCACGGGGGCGGACGCTGTCTCGTTCGACGGCCACCCGGTGCGGCTGCGTTCCGCCTACGAGCACGCCACGGTCCTGGTCTTCTCCGGCAGCGCCGGGGTGCGCCCGCAGTTGCTGGCCCAGGCCCAGCTCAGCGGCCGCCCGGTGGTGGCGGCCGACTCCGGCGCGGCGCGGGAGGTGCTGGGGCGGACGGGCCTGCTCGTCCCGGTCGGGGAGCCCGCCCCGCTCGCCGCGGCCTGTGCCGCACTGCTGCGGGACGAGGAGCGCCGTGAGCGTCTCGGTCACGCGGGCCGTCTGCGCGCCCAGGAGCTGTACGCGGTGGAGCCGGCCGTCGACGCCTTCGGCACGCTCTACCTCGAGCTCGCGGCCGCGCTCCCCGCGCCCGCCCCGGAGCGGGCCGGACAGCCCTTCGCCCGCCCGGCCGAGTACTGGGTCGGGGCCTTCCCGAAGGGGGTGCCCGCCCAATGACGCCTCGTCACGCCGCACGCGGCGGCCCCGCGCCGAGGCACGGTGGCTCCGGCCAGCATGCCGCGAGTCCCCGGTCCGTCCCCGGTCCCGGCCGCCACGCGGGCCCGTCGCGGCCCGCCCGTTCCGCCCCGCCGACGCGTCCGCGGGGTGCGGCCGATCCGGTGCAGGTTCTGATGGAGCGCCACCAGGAGCTGTACGCGGACGCGGTGGACCCGCTGGACATCGCCGCGGTGCTGGAGCGTTCCGGCATCGGCCCGGAGACCGCCGGTCGCTTCCGGCACGCCGACGTCTTCTCGCTCGCCGAGGAGCTCCATGCCCGCGTACCGCGCCGGGCGCTCGCGGCGCCACCGGACCCGGGAGCCTGGCGACGCCGGGCCCGACCGGCCGCGACCGTCACAGCGGCCCTCGTCGCGGTGTCCCTGCTGCTCTGGAGCCTGCGGGCGTTCGGGCTGCCGGTTCCCCCGGTGGCCCAGGTGACGGCCTTCGCCCTGGTCGCCGCTCCGACGTCGGGGCGCGGGCTGCGGCCTCCCGAGCGGGCAGTGTTCGCCCTGGGTGTCGGCGCCCTGCTGGGCCTCGCCCAGGGCGTCGGTCCGCCTCAGCTCGCGCTGGCGGCGGGGGTCGGGGCCGCCGAGTGGTCGGCCCGCTGGTTCCGCCACCTGGGTTGGGGCCATGTCCGTGCCCGATCCTCCCGCGAGTTCCGGGCGCGGATGCGGCCGGTGCTGCCCGCGGTGGTGCTGGGGTACCTGGCGGTGCTGGCCGGTCTCACGGCGGCGGCCCTCGCGCTGCCGCCCGGCGGCGGCCATGGTGCCTCGGTGATCGCGCCGGTCTGGTCGAGCCCCGGGGCGGTCTGGGCCGCTCAGGGCGGAGCCGGAGCGGCGCTGCTGGTGGCCCTGATGCTGCGGCACGGCGTGCGGGTTCCGGGGGCCCTCACCGTCCTCGCCGCCTCGTCCGGCTGCGCCGCCATGGCCCGGGCCGTACCGGCCCAGCCGACCGCGATCGCGTGGGGCTGCGCGCTGACGGCCTGTCTGCTGCTGCCTTACGCCTGGGCCTCCCTGCTGAGCCCGGCGGCCCACCGGCCCCCGCCGGGGGACGAGGCGGTGGCGCCAGGGCCGTAGACCAGGCCCTCCGATCATCCCGGCCTCGGCACAGGGGCCCGGGCGAACAGCTCTGGGGCGGGGCGAGGCGGGGCGCTTCGCGAGCCGGCCGCTCCTTCGCCTCCGCACGGACGACAACCGCCCCGTGCCCCCGACGCGCGGTCCGCCCGCCGGTCCGGACCTCGGGATCCGCCCGGGGAGCCACCCACCCATCGAGCAACGAACCGCACTACGTACGGAAGGACCACCTGATGAGGGTGCTGCTGCTGGGCGCCGACGGCTTCATCGGCCGTCGCGTCGCCGATCGACTCTTCGCCGACCCGGAACTCCAGGTCACTGTGCTCGGCCGACGCGACTCGGCGGACATCCGCTTCGACCTCGCCGCGGGCAGCCCGGGCGCGCTGGCCCGGTTCCTCGACGCCGTGATGCCGCGGGTGGTCGTCAACTGTGCCGGTGCGACCTACGGCAGCCCGCGCGATCTGGTCCGGGCCAACACCCAGGCCGTCGCGACGGTCTGTGAGGCGATCCGTCGCAGCCACGACCCGGCCCGGCTGGTGCACGTCGGCTCCGCCGCCGAGTACGGTCCGGTCCCGATCGGCACGGCGACGGCCGAGACGGCCGAACCGCGTCCGCTCGGGCCGTACGGCGTCACCAAGCTGGCGGGGACGGAGCTCGCGCTCTCCTCGGGTCTGGACGCCGTCGTGCTGCGGATCTTCGACGTGGTCGGTCCCGGCGTTCCGGCGGGGTCCCTCTTCGGGCGTCTCTCGGAGGGACTGCGGCGGGCGCTGGAGCGGGGCGAGTCTCATGTTCGTACCGCCGATCTGTCCGCATTCCGAGACTTCGTCGACGTGCGGGACGTGGCGCGTGCCGTCCAGTCCGCCGCTGTCTCGGCGGCCACCGGCGTGATCAACATCGGTGGCGGTGCCGGAGTGCGGATGCGTGACGCCGCCGGGCTGCTGGTGCGGGCCTCGGGCTTCGAGGGTCGGCTGATGGAGGAGTCGCGCAGCCCGATCTCCGGCGCGGACGCCGCCGACCGGCCGATGGAGGTGCTGTGGCGGCAGGCGGACATCCGCACCGCGCGGGAGCGGCTCGGCTGGCGGCCCCGAGTGCCGCTGGAGGAGTCGCTGGCGGACATCTGGATGGAGACGGCCTGCCGCGTCTGAGCCGTCCCGGCCACGCGGCCACCCTTCTCACCTGCGGGCCGGGGGGCTCGTCTCACGATCGTCTCATCGGATGTCTCGCACATTGGACCAGGTGCTTCGGAATAGGTCCGCGCGTGGCACTGTTGGCCAGGGAAACACATCGCCTGACCACCACCGGAGTCCCCCGTGTCGCTGCCACCCCTGGTCGAGCCCGCTGCCGAGCTCACCGTGGACGAGGTCCGCAGGTACTCCCGCCACCTGATCATCCCGGATGTCGGGATGGACGGGCAGAAGCGGTTGAAGAACGCCAAGGTGCTCTGTGTGGGCGCCGGTGGACTGGGCTCGCCCGCACTGATGTACCTGGCCGCGGCCGGTGTCGGCACCCTCGGCATCGTCGAGTTCGACACCGTCGACGAGTCGAACCTGCAGCGTCAGATCATCCACGGCCAGTCCGACATCGGCCGCTCCAAGGCCGAGTCCGCGCGTGACTCGGTCAAGGAGATCAACCCCTACGTCAACGTGATCCTGCACGAGGAGCGCCTCGACGTCGACAACGTCAAGGAGATCTTCGCCGGGTACGACCTGATCGTCGACGGCACGGACAACTTCGCCACCCGGTACCTGGTCAACGACGCGGCCGTGCTGCTCGGCAAGCCGTACGTGTGGGGTTCGATCTACCGCTTCGACGGTCAGGCCTCCGTCTTCTGGGCCGAGCACGGCCCCTGCTACCGCTGCCTCTACCCGGAGGCGCCGCCGCCGGGCATGGTTCCCTCCTGCGCCGAGGGTGGCGTGCTGGGCGTGCTGTGCGCGTCCATCGGTTCGATCCAGGTCACCGAGGCTATCAAGCTGCTCGCCGGTGTCGGTGAGCCGCTGGTCGGCCGTCTGATGATCTACGACGCCCTGGAGATGCAGTACCGCCAGGTCAAGGTGCGCAAGGACCCGAACTGCGCGCTGTGCGGCGAGAACCCGACGGTCACCGACCTGATCGACTACGAGGCCTTCTGCGGCGCCGTCTCCGAGGAGGCCCAGCTGGCCGCCGCGGGCAACACGATCACGCCGAAGCAGCTCAAGGAGTGGCAGGACAACGAGGAGGACATCTTCCTCATCGACGTCCGCGAGCCGGGTGAGTACGAGATCGTCAACATCCCGGGCGCCACGCTGATCCCGAAGAACGAGTTCCTGCTCGGCAACGCCCTCGAGAAGATGCCGCAGGACAAGAAGATCGTCCTGCACTGCAAGACCGGCGTCCGTTCCGCCGAGGTGCTGGCCGTCCTGCACGCGGCCGGCTTCGCCGACGCGGTGCACGTCGGTGGCGGCGTCATCGGCTGGGTCAACCAGATCGAGCCGGAGAAGCCCGTCTACTAGGACTTCCGCCAGGAGATCCGCAACGCGAGGGGCCCTCCCGGACCGTACGGTCCGGGAGGGCCCCTCGCGTTGCCCGGTGTCCGGTGTTACAGCGCGCCGCGCCGCTGCAGGTAGCTGAAGGAGCCCCAGCCCGGCAGGACCGGCAGCCAGAACGTCAGCAGGCGGAACATCAGCACGGACGGCGTCGCGATCACGGCCGGGACGCCGGCCACCGAGCTGAGCAGCAGGATCAGCGCCGTCTCGATGGTCCCGATGCCGCCGGGCACCGGCACCGCCGAACCGGCCGCGTTGCCCGCCAGGTAGACCACGGCGATCGCCGCGAACCCGGCCGAGCCGCCGAAGGCCAGCACGCAGGTGTAGAGGCAGGCGATGAAGGCCATCGAGACGAGGATGATGCCGCCGAAGCCCGTCGCCAGCTTGGACGGGGTGCGCAGCAGGTCCAGCATGCGCGGGACGACGCCGATGAAGAGCGTCCGCAGTTGGTGGAAGACCCAGCGCCGCAGCGACGGGATCGCCGTGACGATCAGCACCACCACCGCCGCCACCAGCAGCACCGTGATCACGGTGCGTGCCGAGGGCACGTCGGAACTGCGCGCCGTCCCGGCGATCAGGCCGAAGCCGAGCAGCAGCACGATGTGCATGGCCAGGCCGACCAGCTGCGACGCTCCCACGCTCGCCACGGCCTGTCCCGACCGCACCCCGCAGCGCTGCAGGAACCGCGCGTTCAGCGCGACGCCGCCGACGGCCGCCGGGGCGACCAGCTTCACGAACGAGCCCGCCACCTGCGCGGCGAAGGTCCGCCAGAACGGCAGCTGCTCGGGCACGAAGCCCGCCAGGCTCATCGCGGCCCCGACGTAGCTGGCCACCGAGGCGCCCACCGCGATCGAGATCCAGCCCCACTGCGCGTGCGCGAGCTTGGTCAGCGGGTTGTTGGTCAGCTGGCCCACCAGCAGGTACGCGGCGAAGGCGCCCGCGACGAGGCTGATCAGGGTCTTCGGCTTGAGCCGCTCCAGCTTGGCCGGCTCGACCGGGGCCTGCGGCACCAGCTCCAGGATCTGCTCGCGGATGAGCGAGAGCAGGTCCGTGGGGTCCGGGTGGGCCTCCAGCGCCGCCTCGATCTTCATGCCGGCGGCGATCTTGGCGTCGCGTTCGGCCTGGACCTCGGCCTTGGCCTGCCGGTGGTAGGCCGACAGGTCCTGACGGGTCGAGCGGCTCAGACCCACCGGTTGCAGCATCGGCAGGGCGGCCGCGGTCCGGGCGGTCCCGAGCACCTGCGTGGCGGAGGCGACCGCGCGCTCGGGGCCGACCCGCAGCGCGAACGTGGTCAGCAACTGGGAGACGTCCATGCGCAGCGCCAGGTCGCCGGCGGCGATGTCGCCGCCGGCGAGGTTGACCAGGCAGGTGCCGCCGTCCTCGGTGACCAGCAGCGCGCTGGAGGTGAGCTGCCGGTGGGCGATCCGGCGGTCGTGCAGGATGCGGACGGACGTCCAGGCGTCGCCGAGGACCTTGTCGCTGATCTCACTGTCGTCCAGGTCCGCCAGGGCCCGGCCCTCGATCCGCTCGTAGACCAGGATCACCGCGTCGGGGCCGAGCTCGGAGGTGGCGATCAGGAGCGGCGAACGGGCGCCCGCCGCGTTCGCGGCGTAGGCGATCAGAGCCTCCTGCTCCAGCGCCTGGCGCAGCGACTGCGGGCTGGAGCGGGTCGCGACGGCGCGCAGCCGCAGCCGTCGCCAGAAGCGGTAGAAGAAGCCGGACGCCTGGTGCTCGCGGTCGATCACGTGGACGTCGAGCGGCGGGCCGACCCGCTGGACCACCAGGTAGCGGCGGGTGCCCTCGGGTCCGTCGGGGGAGCGGTGCGCGGTGATCGGGTCGAAGCCGACCTTGCGCAGACCGGCCAGCAGGTGCTCCCCGGTCGGGCGCACGTTGGGGCTGCCGACGGCGTAGAGGGTGCCGTAGGCGACGGTCAGGCCGAGCAGGATGGTGATCGCGATCGACAGCGGGGTGGTGTTCCCGCCCACCAGCTCGGAGAGGCTGTCCATCAGCACGACCAGCCACAGCGCCACCCGCCAGCGCGGGCGGCTGGCCATGCCGACGGCGGTCATGTAGGCGATGACCGGCGTGAGGTAGCCGTGCACGGGGTCCGAGGCGACGCCGTTGTGCGTGACCACGAGCGCGTCGTAGATGGGCGCCGGGGCCGCCTTGAGGACCCACAGGTCGACGCCGAGCGAGATGCCGTGCGCCAGCACGGCGGCCAGGACGCCGTCCGCGACGCGCAGCCCGTCCCGTTTGATCAGCCGCTCGACGGCGAAGGCGACGGGCACGATCAGCACGGCCGCGGTGGAGAAGAAGCTGGTGATCGTGACCAGGAAGCTGGGCAGCCGGTTGGCGTTGGTGTTGATGTCGGCGGTCAGGCCACTCGTCGTGGACTGCGCGATGCTGGCCAGCACCAGGACGGCGGCGATGCCGAGCAGGCCGAGCAGGAAACGCAGCAGGTCCGAGGGCCGGTGCGCGCGGGCGGGCAGCAGCGGCTCGTTGACCGCGACGCTCGCCGGTTGCTGGGCCGGCCCGTCCGGCCTCTCGCCCTGGTGCCCCGGGTCGGCGTCGGTGCGGCTGTCGCCGTGGGCGTCGCGGGCGGCGTCGTGGGTGACCGACTCCTCGGGCGACGACGCGGGGTCGGCCGGGCTCGCGGGGTCGGCCGGGCTTGCAGGGTCGCCGGCACCGGAGGAGGAACGCTTCACCAGGTCGACGGGCGGAGCGCTCGCTCCGGCCGCACCGGCGCCCGCCGGTTCTCCCGTCGACGGCTGGTCCGGCTCGGACGGCTCAGCCGCTGCTCCCACCACTGGTCCCGCCGCTGCCCCGGTCGCTGGTTCGGCCGGGTCCGTCGGCTCGTCCGGTTCGGATGCGGGCATGCTCCGGGGCGCGTCGGCAGAGCCCGCCGCGCTCGTGGCCCTCGATCCGGTCATCGCTCCCCGTGTGCCTTCTGTCCGTCCGCCCGCCGTCGTCCCCTCATCAGGGCCCCTTCAGGTATTTCAAGGGTGGCATGGTCGGATCGTGCGCGCGGCGGTGAGGTGTCCCCGTGCCGACCCTCGGCGGATGCTACATTCCCCCGGCTGGGTGAGCGAGGAGGTTCCCCGGCACGGTCCCCCTTCGGTGTGGTGCTTCCGCACGCGTTGTCGTACCCGTGCGACAGAATGCCGGTTGTGAACGAAGGGGCGTTGAAGTCCGAGCTTCCGCCGTATGCCGAACGCGTCCTGGACGTCGCGGAGGCCATTCCGGCTGGACGGGTGATGACCTACGGCGATGTCGCCGAATACCTGGGGGAGGGCGGTCCGCGGCAGGTCGGGCGGGTGATGGCGCTCTACGGGGGCGCCGTGCCGTGGTGGCGGGTGATCCGCGCGGACGGGCGGTTGCTGCCGGGCCACGAGCTGCGTGCGCTGGAGCAGTACCGGGTCGAGGGCACCGCGCTGCGCGAGGTCGCCGGGCAGCACATGCCCCGTGTCGATCTGCGCCGCGCCCGCTGGGACGGCCGCGCTCAGTGACGGCCCACTGACGCGGGCGACCGTGTCGGTAGCGGTGGGACGTGGCGAACGCCACGGATCCGCTGATTCGGGAGACAGACGCGGGGCTGTCGGGGCAGGATCGTAGGCTCGCTGTCGGACGGAGTGCGTGAGGCGCACCCCGTTCCCGTGTGCCGCCTGCTTCGCCCTTGGATCCGCTGATGACCACCTCCCTGCCCGCCGGCGCCTACCGCCTGGTGCGTGAGCCGGTCGTGTCCGCGGTGCCGCCTGCGCTGGACCACCACCAGCAGGCGGTGGTGGACCACCGTGGCGGCCCACTGCTGGTGCTGGCCGGTCCCGGCACCGGCAAGACCACCACGTTGGTGGAGGCGGTCGCGGCGCGGATCGCCGAGGGCGTCCCGGCCGAGGAGATCCTCGTGCTCACCTTCAGCCGCAAGGCGGCGGTGGAGCTGCGCGACCGGATCACCGCCCGGCTCGGCGTGACGGGCACGCCCACCGGGGCCGTGGCCGTCCCGCAGGCGACGACGTTCCACTCCTTCTGCTACGCGCTGCTCCGTGCCCACCAGGAGCCCGACCTCTACGCGGAGCCGCTGCGCCTGCTTTCCGGCCCCGAGCAGGACGTCTTGGTGCGAGAGCTGCTGGTCGGCGGCGCCGAGGACGCCCGCGCGGGCCGCGCGGGCCGGCCCGGCTGGCCGGGGGAGCTGCGGGCCGCGCTGACCACCCGCGGCTTCGCGGACGAGGTCCGCGCGGTCCTCGCCCGCGCCCGCGAGCTCGGCCTCGGCGAGACGGAGCTGGCCCGCTTCGCCGACCGGGTCGGCCGCCCCGACTGGGCCGCTGCGGCGCGGTTCCTCGCCGAGTACCTGGACGTGCTCGACGCCCAGGATCTGCTCGACTACGCGGAGCTGGTGCACCGCGCGGTGCTGCTGGCGGAGCGTCCGGGGGTCGGCGAGCAGCTGCGCCGCACCTTCTCGGTCGTCTTCGTCGACGAGTACCAGGACACGGACCCCTCCCAGACAAGGCTGCTGCGGGCGCTCGCCGGCGACGGCCGCGAGCTGATCGCGGTCGGCGACCCGGACCAGTCGATCTACGCGTTCCGGGGCGCGGACGTCAACGGCATCCTCGACTTCCCGCACGCCTTCCCGCAGCGGGACGGGCGCCCCGCGCCGATCCAGGTGCTGCGCGTCTCGCGACGTGCCGGCCGTCGGCTGCTGGCCTCCAGCCGGGTGCTCGCCGAACGCCTCCCGGCCGGCCGCCTGCCCGCGGCGGCGCTGGCGGCCCACCGCGACCTGACACCGGCCCGCGACGGCGGCTCGGTCGAGGTGCTCACCTTCCCGACGCCGGGCGCGGAGCTGGACAACATCGCGGACCTGCTGCGCCGTGCGCACCTGGAGCAGGACGTCCCCTGGTCCGAGATGGCCGTGCTGGTCCGTGCGGGCTCCCGCTCCCTTCCGGGCCTGCGCCGCGCCCTCACCTCGGCCGGGGTCCCGGTCGAGATCGACGGCGACGACCTCCCTCTCCACGCCGAGCCCGCCGTCGCCCCGCTCCTCACCGCACTCCGCCTCTGCGCCCTCTCCGCCACCCGCGCCCGCCGCCTCACCTCGGCCCCCGACGACACCATCCCGCCCCAACCGGGCCCCGACCTGACGGAGACCCTGCCCGCACCTGTCGACCCCACACCCGCCGCGCCCGCACCCACGCCAGGAGTCGAGGGCGAGGCTTCGCCCTCGACTCCTGCGGCCCAGGACACGGACGAAGGTCCTTCGGCGGGGGCGGCGTCGCCAACGGACGGGCCCTTGGGCGCCGTCCAGGCCGGTCCCGCCGGGATCGGGGCTTCGCCCGCGACCCCTCCCTCGCCCCACGACGCGGCCGGAGGCCTGCCGGCGGAGGGGTCGGCCGCGCTCGCCGCAGGCGACGATCACGTTGGTGACCTGCGGTTCCGCTCCGGCGTGCACGATCTTGAGGATCCGCTGACCGTCGAGATCGCGCAGCAGCTGCTGACCGGTCCGCTCGCCGGGCTGGACGGGGCGGACCTGCGGCAGCTCGGGCGCGCCCTGCGGGAGGGGGAGCGCAGCGTCCTGCGCGAGGTCCCACCGGAGCAGCGCCGCGCAGTACGGCCCGCCGGGGAGCTGATCCGGGAGGCCCTCGCCGAGCCCGAGCGGCTCGTCATGGTCGCGGGCCCGGCGGCCCGCCGCGCCCGCGAGCTGGGGCTGCTGCTGCGCAAGGTGCAGGGCCTGCTGTCCGGCGGCGCCACCGCCGAGGACGCGCTGTGGGCGCTGTGGGAGGCGAGCAGCGCGTGGCGCGAGCGGCTGGAGCGCGGCGCCCTGCGCGGTGGCGCCGCCGGCCGCAACGCCGACCGTGACCTCGACGCGCTCTGCGCGCTGTTCGAGACCGCCGCCCGCGCCGAGCTGCGCGCGGGCGGCCCCCGCGGCGCGCTGAACTTCCTCGCCGAGGTGGAGCAGCAGGACATCGCCGCCGACAGGCTCTCCGGCCGGGCCGTGCGCGCGGACGCGGTCCGGCTGATGACCGCGCACCGCTCGAAGGGGCTGGAGTGGCGCCTCGTCGTGGTCGCCGGTGTCCAGGAGGGCCTCTGGCCCGACCTGCGGCGGCGCGGCTCGCTGCTGGAGGCGGACCGGATCGGCCGCGAGGGCCTCGCCGAGCCGATGCCGCAGAGCGCCCTGCTCGCAGAGGAGCGGCGCCTCTTCTACGTCGCCTGCACCCGGGCCAAGGAGCGCCTCGTGGTGACCGCCGTCCAGGCGGCGGCCGAGGACGGGGACGAGCCCTCACGCTTCCTGCGCGAGCTCTACCGTGAGCGTCCCGACGGGACGCGCGAGCCGGAGGTCCGCGTCGAGGACGTGACCCATCGGCCGCGGCGCGCGCTGTCCGTCGCCGCGCTCGTCGCGGAGCTGCGCGCGACCAGCGTCGACCCGGCCGTCTCGCCGCAGCTGCGCGAGGCCGCCGCCGAGCGGCTGGCCCGGCTCGCCGATCTCGCGGACGAGGACGGCCTGCCGCTCGTCCCGTCCGCGAACCCGCACCGCTGGTGGGGCATGGCCGACCTGACGGAGAACGAGGTCCCGGTGCGGGACCCGTCCCGTCCCGTGGAGCTGTCGGGCAGTGCGCTGGAGTCCGTGAACGCCTGCTCGTTGCAGTGGTTCCTCGGGCGGGAGGTCCGGGCCCAGGAGGTGTCGAGCGGGGCGCAGGGTTTCGGGAACGTGGTCCACGTGCTGGCCGAGGAGGTCGGCTCGGGGCGCGCCCCGGCCGATCTCGACGTGCTGATGGCCCGGCTCGACCGGGTCTGGGACGCGGTGGCCTTCGACGCCCCGTGGAAGTCGGAGCAGGAGAAGGGCGAGGCGCGGGCGGCCCTGGAACGCTTCCTGGCCTGGCACTCCGCCGAACGGGGACGCGTTCCCGTGGCGACCGAGCAGCCGTTCGACGTCGAGCTCAAGGCAGGCCCCTATGCGGTCCGCATCCGCGGCACCATGGACCGGGTCGAACGCGAGGACGCGACCGGCGCGGCCTACGTGGTGGACTTCAAGACCGGCCGCCACACGCCCACCAAGGCACAGGTCGAGGAGCACCCGCAGCTCGGTGTCTACCAGCTCGCGGTCCGCGAGGGCGCCGCGGACGAGGCCTTCGACGGGCTGCGGCCCGAGCCGGGCGGCGCGGAACTGGTGCAGTTGCGGCAGCCCGCGTCCCGCGCGGCCGAGGACGTGCCGAAGGTGCAGCACCAGGCGGGCCTGGCGGAGCACCCCGCGGGGGCGGAGTGGATCGAGGGGCTACTGGCCGAAGCGGCGGACCGGGTGCTGCGTGAGCGGTTCCTGCCGACGACCGGGGACCAGTGCGGCCACTGCTCCTTCCGCGGCAGCTGCTCGGCCCGGCCGGAGGGCCGCCAGGTCGTGGAGTGACCGGTGGGCAACGTCACCCACCTTCCGAGCCGCGGAGGCGCGGATCGTGTCGGACCCCCGCGCTAGCGTGGCAGGCATGCCAGGCAGTCTCAGCAGTCCCGAGGAGCTCAAGGAGCTCCTCGGGATCCCGTTCACCGCGGAGCAGTTGCGCGCGATCACCGCGCCGCTCGCCCCCGCGGTGATCGTTGCGGGCGCGGGGTCCGGCAAGACCACGGTGATGGCCGCGCGGGTGGTCTGGCTGGTCTGCACCGGCCAGGTCCGGCCGGAGCAGGTGCTCGGGCTGACCTTCACCAACAAGGCGGCGGCGGAGCTCGCCGAGCGCGTGCGCAAGGCCCTGCTGCGCGCAGGGGTCGGCGCCGCCTCGGAGGACGCCGGTCCGCGCGAGGGGGACGAGGCGTTCGGCGAGCCCGAGATCTCCACCTACCACGCCTTCGCCGGACGGCTGCTGACCGACCACGGCCTGCGCATCGGCCTCGAACCGGACGTCCGGCTGCTCGCCGACGCCACCCGCTTCCAGCTCGCCGCGCGCGTGCTGCGCCAGGCGCCCGGGCCTTACCCGGGGCTGCGGGACGGCGTCTCCTCGCTCATCGCCAAGCTGGTCAAGCTCGACGGTGAGCTGGCCGAGCACCTCGTTCCGCCGGAGCGGCTGATCGCGCACGACACCGCGCTGCTGGCCTCGCTGGAGGGGGTCAAGCTCGGCAACGAGTCGCTGCGGGCCGTACCGGTCGCGGCGCAGGCCCGCCGTGAGCTGGCCGAGCTCGTCGTCCGCTACCGCGCCCGCAAGCGCGAGGCCCAGCTGATGGACTTCGGCGACCAGATCGCCGCGTGCGCGCGCCTCGCCCTGACCCGCCCCGAGGTGGGCGCGCTGCTGCGCGAGCAGTTCGCCGTGGTGCTGCTGGACGAGTACCAGGACACCTCCGTCGCCCAGCGACTCCTGCTCGCGGGCCTCTTCGGCGACGGCACCGGCCACCCGGTCACCGCCGTCGGCGACCCCTGCCAGGCCATCTACGGCTGGCGCGGCGCCTCCGTCGCCAACCTGGACGAGTTCCCGCACCACTTCCGCGAAGCGGAATATGTCGGCAGTCGCGAAGCGGACCATGTCGGCAGTCGCGAAGCGGACCATGTCGGCAGTCGCGAAGCGGACCATGTCGGCAGTCGCGAAGCGGACCAGGTCGGCAGTCGCGAAGCGAACGGCGGGCACCACCGCGGAGCAGACCTCGGGCAGCACCGCGACGCGGACCTTGGGCCGAGCCGGGAGGCGGATGGCGGGGCAGTCGGCGAAGCCGACGGGTACGGCCCCGGCGCGTCGGCGGTGTCGGCGGTGTCGCCCCCCGGCGCGCACCAGGCCGGCGGGGGCCGGCCCGGCGCGCCCGCCGCGCGGTACTCGCTCAGTGAGAACCGCCGGTCCGGCGGGCGGTTGCTGGCCTTCGCGAACGACCTCGCCGCGCCGTTGCGCGCGATGCACGAGGGCGTCGCCGCCCTGCGGCCCGCACCGGGGGACGAGCAGGCGGGTGGGCTGCGCGGCGCGCTGCTGGAGTCCCACGAGGCCGAGGTCGCCTGGGTCGCGGACAGCATCGCCCACCTGGTCCGCACCGGCACGCCGCCGGGCCGGATCGCCGTGCTCTGCCGCGCGGGGCGCGAGCTCTTCCCCGACGTGCACGCCGCGCTCGTCGCCCGGGACGTGCCGGTCGAGGTGGTCGGGCTGTCCGGGCTGCTGCACCTGCCCGAGATCGCCGACCTGGTCGCCACCTGCGAGGTGCTGCAGGACCCGACGGCCAACGCCGCGCTGGTCCGGCTGCTGACGGGGCCGCGCTGGCGGATCGGTCCGCGCGACCTCGCCCTGCTCGGCCGCCGCGCCCGGGACCTGGTCCGCGTCGCCCGGGACGACGGGCGGACGGACAAGCTGGAGCAGGCCGTCGCCGAGGCGGATCCGACGGAGATCGTCTCGTTGGCCGACGCGCTGGAGTCCTTCCTGTATCCGGGGCAGGCCGGCGAGCCCGAGCTGCCGTTCTCGGCGGACGCGGCGACCCGCTTCCAGCGGCTGGCCGCCGAGATCCGCGAGCTGCGCCGCGTGCTCGCCGAGCCGCTGATGGACGTGCTGCACCGGGTGCTCACGGTGACGGGTCTGGAGGTGGAGCTCGCCGCCTCCCCGCACGCCCTCGCCGCCCGCCGCCGGGAGACCCTCTCGGCCTTCCTCGACGTCGCCGCCGGCTTCGCGGACCTGGACGGCGACCCCTCCCTGGGCGCCTTCCTCGCGTTCCTGCGCACGGCGCAGGAGTACGACCGAGGTCTCGACAACACCCTGCCGAGCGGCGAGGACACCGTGAAGGTGCTCACCGCCCACAAGTCCAAGGGCCTGGAGTGGGACGTCGTCTTCGTCCCCGGTCTGGTCAAGGGTGCGTTCCCGAGCGGCACGGGGCGTGAGCGGTGGACTTCGCGCCCCGAGGTGCTCCCGCACACCCTGCGCGGTGACGCCCCCTCGCTGCCCGCCGATCCGGCGTGGACCTCGGCCGGGCTCAAGGCCTTCGAGGCGGAGATGAAGGAGCACGCTGCCACCGAGGAGCTGCGCCTCGGCTATGTGGCCTTCACCCGCCCACGCACGCAGCTGTACGCGTCCGGCCACTGGTGGGGACCGTCGCAGAAGCGCCCTCGCGGGCCGTCCCCGTTCCTGGAGGCGCTGCGGGCGTTCGGCGAGGAGCGCCCCGGCAGCGGCGTCGAGATCGAGCACTGGGCCGAGCCGCCGGCCGAGGACGCCCAGAACCCGGCGCTGGACGAGTCGGTCGAGCTCGCCTGGCCGCTGCCGCTCGACGCGGCCGCCCAGGCCGCCCGTCGCGCGGTGGGCACGCGCGTGCTGGCGGGCCCGCGCGGGGAGGAGTCCCCGCTGCCGGAGGCATCGGAGGAGCGGCGGCTGGTCACCTCGTGGGACCGGGACCTGGAGCTGCTCTCCGTCGAGCTGCGCCGTTCGCGCTCCCGGGTGCGGGAGGTGCCACTGCCGGCGTCGCTGTCGGCGTCCCAGTTGCTGCGCGTCGCCGCCGATCCGGACGGGTTCGCCCGTGAGCTGGCCCGGCCGGTGCCGCGCCCGCCGCAGCCGGCCGCGCGTCGCGGTACCCGCTTCCATGCCTGGGTCGAGTCCCGGCTGGCCGTCGAGCCGCTGTTGCTGCTGGGCGAGGAGGAGCTGCCGGGCCTCGACGAGTCCGGCATCGAGGACGAGCGTGACCTGGCCCGGCTCAAGGAGGCGTTCCTGCGGACGGAGTACGCCGCGCGCCCCGCGTACCGGATCGAGGAGCCTTTCCAACTGCTGCTCGGGGGCCGGGTGATCCGCGGCCGGATCGACGCGGTCTACCGTACGGAGACGGGTTACGAGGTCGTCGACTGGAAGACCAACCACCGGGAGACGGCCGATCCGCTGCAACTCGCCGTCTACCGGTTGGCCTGGGCCGAACGCGAGGGGCTCGATCCGGGCCTGGTGACGGCCGCGTTTCTGTATGTTCGTAGCGGAACGGTCGTGAGGCCACAGGCGCTCCCGGACCGCGCGGGGCTGGAGGCGCTACTGGACTCCATTACTCCGAACGGGGAGAAAGTCGGTGGAGCAGGCGCGAAGGCTTTGTGAAAGGACTGTGCAGTCTGTCCAATTCGCGCCTAATGTGGGGACGTTAACCAGTCAACTTCGATCCGACGATGCACCATTTCCGGCCGCGATCGGGGCCACCGCCAGGCGGAGCCCGCTCGCACACACCGCCTACGTTCATGCACCCTCGTTGCACCTCGATGCACAGTGCCCGCAGGAGAGACGACGTTGACTGCCGCCGGAAGGTTCCGCCAGCTCAGCCAGAGGGGCCGGGGGGTGCTTCTGCTGCCCTTCGTCGGGGTGGCCCTGGTCTTCGTGCTGGACCGGGCGAGCAACAACCCCAATGTCACCTTCGAGCCGGCCCTCTCGGCCGGCCCGGCGCTCGCGGCCGTCGTCAGCAACAGCCTCTGGTTCCCGCTCGTGGTCGGCGGGGTCACCATCGGTGAGGCCTTCGGCATCGCGGCGGAGGACCGGACCATGTCCGCCTCCGTCCACACGGCCAGCGTGCTCGCCATCGTGCTGATCACCGCGATCGGCGCGGCCAGCGTGATGCTGCGCAACCGGCAGGAGCGCGCCCTGGCCGACGCGCGCCTGGTCTCCGAGGTCGCCCAGCGCATCCTGCTGCGCTCGATCCCGGAGCGGATCGGGCCGGTCCGCGCCGCCGTCCACTACGCGGCCGCCGCCGCCCACGCCCGCATCGGCGGGGATCTCTACGAGGTGGTGCAGACCCGCTACGGGGTCCGCGCTGTCATCGGTGACGTCAGAGGCAAGGGCCTCGCGGCGGTGGAGACCGCGGCGGCGATCCTCGGTGCGTTCCGCGAGGCGGCACACCAGGAGCAGGCCCTGGACAGGGTCGCCGCCTGGCTGGCCGACAGTCTCGGCCGCGCCCTGCACGAGAACGACGGCGAGCACGAGGGGAGCGACGAGGAGTTCGTCACCCTGGTCCTGGTCGGCGTCGGCTCCGACGCGGTCGTCGAGATCGTCAACTGCGGCCATCCGGCCCCGCTGCTGCTGCGCCGGGGCACTCCGGTCCGCTTCCTCGACCCGCCGTCGAACGTCCCGCCGCTGGGCGTGCTGGAGCCGGAGGACGTCCACCCGCCGATCCTTCGGCTGCCGCTCCAGGAGGACGACCGGCTGCTGCTGTACACCGACGGCGTCATCGAGGCCCGCAACAGCTGGGGCGTCTTCTACCCCCTCGTCGAGCGGGTCCCGGACTGTGCGACGGCCGAGACGCCGGCCCTGGTCCTGGACCGCCTCCACGAGGACGTCCGCCGCCACGTCGGGCACCAGCTCGGCGACGACGCGGCGATGCTGCTTCTCCAGTACGCGCCGCTGCCCACCGGCTCCGCGGCTCCTCCGCCCCGCTCCGTCGTCCACCCCCGCGTCTCCACCACCCAGGCCGACCAGCTGCCGCTCCTCGACCGGGGCGACCCGAGAGAGTAGGTCCGGGGCGTCACTCCGGGAGCGTCAGCTCGACCAGCAGCGGCCGGTGGTCCGAGACGCCGGTCGTCGGCGTCTCGACGCGCTGGACGGCGGTGCGCGGGACGCCCACCGCCAGGACGTGGTCGAACTGCACGGTCGGCCGGTGGGCGGGGTACGTGGGGGTGCGGGCCAGGTCGCGCCAGCCCTGCAGCCGGCCCCGGGGTGAGGCGGTGCGACGCGGGCGCCGGGCGCGCGGCCGCAGCGGGAGCCGGCCGCGGTCCACGACCGAGGCGCCGCCCAGCACGGTGCGCGGGACCGGGCCGATCAGATTGAAGTCACCGAGCAGCAGGTACGGCATCGGCAGGTCGGCGATCCACCGGCGCATCCCGGCGAGCTGGCCGAGGTTCCAGCCCGGCACGAACGACAGGTGGGCGGCGACGACGGTGAACGGGCCGGCCGGCCCGTCCAGTACCGCCGCCAGCGCGGCCCTCGGCTCGTCCGGCACGGGGGTCAGTCCACGCCGCCCGGCCACGCGCAGCGGCAGCCCGAACGGCGCCGCGGGGAACCGCCGCGCGCGCCAGTGCAGCACGGGGAGCCGGGTCAGCAGCGCCGTGCCGTAGGCGGGCTGGTCCGCGTCCCGCCCGGCGTCGTCGGGCCCGTAGACGCGCAGCGCCGTCGCGTCCGGCGCGTGCACCCACCCGGCGACGGGCGCGGGCCGGCCGACGACGGCCGCGGCGAAGCGGTAGTCCCGTGCGCCGAGGGCCTTCGCGCCCGCGGCCGCCTGGTCGACGCGTCCGGAGCGTTCCTGGAACCGGTCGACCTCCTGCAGGGCGAGCACGTCCGCGTCGAGCGCGGTGATCGCGTCGGCGAGCGGCGCGGCCGGGTCGTACTCGGGGCGGGAGCCCGTGAGGGGTCGGCCCGCGCGGTCCATCGGCTGGCCGTGCAGAAGGTTGAAGGTCGCGACGCGCAGCTGGCTCACGGGTCGAACCTACGCCAGCGGGGGCTTGTCGCAAGCATGCATACCCGGTATACATACTCAGTATGTCGATCCGCCACGGGCTGCTCGCCCTCCTCGATGAGGGCCCGCGTTACGGCTACCAACTGCGCGTGGAGTTCGAGGCGCGCACCGGTGCCACCTGGCCGCTGAACGTCGGGCAGGTGTACACGACGCTGGGCCGGCTCGAGCGCGACGGACTGGTCGAGCCCTCCGGTGAGGACGACGAGGGCCACGTGTTCTACGCGATCACCGAGGCGGGGCGCGGTGAACTGCGGTCCTGGTTCGACACGCCCGTAGGCAGGGACAACCCGCCCCGGGACGAGTTGGCGATCAAGCTCGCCATGGCCGTCACCGTCCCCGGTGTCGACGTCGCCGCGGTGGTGCAGGCCCAGCGGGGCCACACCATGCGCGCGCTCCAGGACTACACCCGCCTCAAGGCGCGGGCCATGGGGGCGGTGACGAACGCCTCGGGGGACGAACGGGCCCAGGGGCGGGATCTGGCGTGGCTGCTGGTGCTGGACCAGCTGATCTTCCAGGCCGAGGCCGAGGTGCGCTGGCTGGACCACTGCGAGACGCGCCTGCTGAGCGCGGCGTCCCGGCGGCCGGCTGCCGGGACGCCGAACGTGTCGCCGGCTGTCGCCGATCCGGCTGTTGACCGAGTTGTCACGAAACAGGGGGAGCGTTGAGTTCACAACGGGGGGCGGGTGAGACGGCGGTCCTACGGCTCCGCGCCGTCTCGCGGGTTCACGGGCAGGGCGCGACCGAGGTCCACGCCTTGTACGGGGTGGACCTGGAGGTCGGGGCAGGGGAGTTCCTCGCCGTCATGGGGCCGAGCGGCTCGGGCAAGTCCACACTGCTCGCCCTCGCCGGCGGGCTCGACCTCGCCACCTCGGGCGAGGTGCTGGTGGAGGGGCGTGAACTCGGGGCGCTTTCCCACAAGGAGCTGGCGGCGGTGCGCCGCCGCTCGATCGGATACGTGTTCCAGGACTTCAATCTGATCCCCGCGCTGACCGCTGCCGAGAACGTGGCCGTCCCCCGCGAACTGGACGGCGTCCCCGCCCGAAAGGCCCGTAGCGAGGCACTGGCCGCGCTCGCCGAGGTGGGTGTGCCCGAACTCGCCGACCGACTCCCTGACCAGCTGTCCGGCGGACAACAGCAGCGGGTCGCCATCGCGAGGGCACTGGTCGGCGAACGACGCCTGGTCCTCGCGGACGAGCCCACCGGCGCGCTCGACTCCGGTACCGGCGAGACGGTCCTCGCCGTGCTCCGGGCCCGCTGCGACGCGGGCGCCGCGACGGTGCTCGTCACCCACGAGGCCCGGCACGCGGCCTGGGCGGACCGGGTGGTGTTCCTGCGGGACGGCCGCCTTGTCGACCAGACCGCCGTCAGCGCCCCGGAGTCGCTGCTCACGGCGGTGCCCGCCGCCGGCGGGCCCGGCTCGGGTGAGGCGGGCGAGGTGGCGGGTGCCGACGGCGCCGACACCGCGGACGGCCCGGGCGACGCGTCGTGATCCTCAAAGGAGCCGGGTTCTCGTCCTGGCGGGTGGCCCTGCGGCTCGCCCGCCGCAACGCGCTGCGGGCCAAGGCCCGCAGCCTGCTGGTGATCGCAATGATCGCGCTGCCGGTCGCGGGGGTGTCGGCAGCGGACATCGTGAACAGCAGCAGCACACTGACGGTCGGGCAGCAGCTCGACCGTCGGCTGGGCGCCGCCCAGGCCATGGTGCAGCCGGTGCAGCCGGGATCGCCCATCGTGCAGCTGCCCGACGGCAGCGCCTTCGCGGTGGCGAACACCGACGCGAACGGGACACCACAGCCGAGCGCGTCCCCGGGCGGGCCGCGACCGGTCGGACCCGGAGCCCTGGACCAGCTGCGCGCCGCCCTTCCGCGCGGCGCGCGGCTGGTCCCGGACGACGAGACACCGCGTCAGGTCACCACCGTCCACGGGGAGGACACCACCAGGCTGGTGACCCTCGACGCCGCCGACCCGGCCGCCCGCGGCATCGTCACGCTGCGCGCGGGCCGGTTGCCCCACGCCGTGGGCGAGGCCCTCGCGACGAGCGGCTTCCTCGCCGCCTCGGGCCTCTCCGTCGGTGACACCACGGCGGACGTGGCCACCCGGACGCGGTTCACCATCACCGGCGTGGCCGAGTTCCCCGCGGACCTCGCCAAGGACGCCCTGGTGGCGGCCCCGCGCACGACCGCCCCGATCACCGGCGCCTCCGCCGGCTCGGACTGGTGGACGGGCGGCGACGCGCTCGTCGTCCTGCCCGCGGGCGCCCCGTTCACCTGGGCCCAGGTGGAGGCGGCCGACCACCACGGGTACAGCGTGGTCTCCCGGGCGGTCGGCCTCACACCGCCCCCCGCCGACCAGGTCCCGTACTACCGGAGCGACTCCTACGCGGGAGGCGGGGGTCTCTTCGACGACTGGACGGCCACCGCCGCCACGGTCGTCAGCGGCATGGCCCTGCTGGAGGTCGTGCTCCTGGCCGGACCGGCCTTCGCCGTCGGTGCGCGCCGCACCCGGCGCGAACTCGGACTCCTCGCCGCCGCCGGCGGCAGCCGGGCCCACGTCCGCCGTGTCGTGCTCGCGGGCGGCGCCGTGCTGGGGGGCGTCGGGGCCGTCCTCGGCGTGCTGTTCGGCGGCCTCGCGGTGGCACTGGCCCGCGACCCGATCGAGCGGAGCACCGGAGCGCGGTTCGGCGGCTACGTGCTGCGCCCGGCAGAACTGCTCGGCGTGCTCGCCGTCGGCCTGGTCACCGGCCTTCTCGCCGCACTCATCCCAGCGGTCCGGGCGGGTCGCGCGCCGGTGCTGGCCTCGCTGTCCGGGCACGCGGCCGCCGGCCCGCCCCGCCGTCTGCCCACCGTGGTGGGCCTGGCCGCGCTCGTCGCGGGCACGGCGACGGCCTTCGCCGGCGCGACCGTCGGCATGCAGGGCACCTGGATCCTGGCCGGCTCGATCGTCGCGGAGCTCGGCCTGGTCATCTGCACGCCGTCGCTCATCGGACTCCTCGGCCGGCTCGGACGTCGCCTGCCGCTCTCCCCGCGACTTGCGCTCCGCGACGCCGCCCGGCACCCCGGCCGCACCGCTCCGGCCGTCGCCGCGGTCCTCGCGGCGGCCGCCGGTGCCGTGGCGGTCCTGGTCTACGTCAGCAGTTCCGACGCCGAGGCGCGGGCCCAGTTCCCCGTCGCGATGCCGTTGGGCGGTGTGGCACTGCTGGACCCTGACGCGCCCACCCTGTCGAGCCTGCCCGACCAGGCCGCGGCGGTGGAGGGGGCACTGCCGGGGATCGGTCCGCGCGCCGCTTTCCAGCGGGTGATCCCCGGGCCGGACTGCGGACAGCGGTCGAGCGAGGGTGCGGCGTCCTGCGGGGAGGTCGGGCTGCTGCTGCCACCCGCACAGCGTTGCCCGGCGGGCGGTGGCGCCCAGGACGCCACGCCGAGTGATCCGCGCTGCCACCCGCCGACCGCCTTGCGCCTGGCGGACGTGGTCGCGGGCGACGCGGGCACTCTGCGGGCGCTCACCGGCTCGACGGATCCGGCGGCCGTGCGGGCGCTGCTTCAGGGCAAGGTGGTGCTCACCGACGCGCGCTATCTGGACCGCGGAGAGGCGATCCTCGGCGTCGGCGATCCGGCGATCAACGGCGCCGATCCCAACGCCGGTCCGGACGGCACCGGAGGCGCGCCGACCGTCCGCCTCCCGGCGGTGGTGGTCTCCGTCTCGTCGGCGGCCGTGGGCGCCGTGATCCCGGAGTCGGCGCTGCACGGAGCCGGGCTCACCGAGGAGCCGATGGGTTACGCCTGGCTGCCGCCGTACGTGCCGAGCACCGCGCAGGCCGAGCGGGCGCTGGCGGCGGTGGACGCGTACAACCCGGGATCGGTCCTCCAGGTGCAGCACCCGTTCCAGCCTCGCCATGGTGCCCTGGAGCTCGTTCTCGTCGCCGCGGCCGTCCTCGTCGCGGTGGGCGCGTCCGCCCTCGCCACCGGCCTCGCTGCGGCCGACGCCCAGGACGACCTGGCGATCCTGGCCGCCGTCGGCGCGCCACCGCGCACCCGGCGCAGGCTCTCGGGATTCCAGTGCGCGGTGATCGCGGCCATGGGAACCCTGCTCGGCGCGGTCTCGGGGCTGGTCCCGGCGGCCGCCCTGTGGGAGAGCCGCTACATCTCCGTCCACGAGGGCGGTGAGGTGGTGGTGCCCTGGGGCTCGCTCGCCCTCCTCGTCGTGTGCGTCCCCGCGCTCGCCTGGGTCCTGGCGGCCCTCTCCACCCGCCCCCGCCGGCACCTGCTCCGCCGCCCGACCTGAAGGCGCGGCCCCGCCCGGCGCCCCGATCGCCGTGTCCGATCGGGGCGCTGTGATCAAACGCGCTTGCCGGGCGGGCGCGGCTTCGAACTAGAGTCGTGCCATGAGCCCCGAAGCCCCGGACAGCGTCGTCCGCGCCTACATCGACCAGCACCGTGCCGCCTTCCTCGACGATCTCGCCGAGTGGCTGCGCATCCCCTCCGTCTCCGCCGACCCGGCTCGGGCCGGGGAGGTGCGCCGTTCCGCGGAGTGGCTGGCGGCCAAGCTCCGGGAGACGGGCTTCCCGGTGGCGGAGGTCTGGGAGACGGAGAACGGTGGCCTGCCCGCCGTCTTCGCCGAGTGGCCCTCGGGAGAGGCCGGGGCGCCGACCGTGCTCGTCTACGGTCACCACGACGTCCAGCCCGCCGCCCGCGAGGACGGCTGGGCGACGGAGCCGTTCGAGCCGACCGTCGTCGACGGCCGCCTGTTCGCGCGTGGCGCGGCCGACGACAAGGGCCAGGTCTTCTTCCACACGCTCGGCGTGCGCGCCCACCTCGCGGCCACCGGCCGCACCGCACCGGCCGTCAACCTCAAGCTGCTGATCGAGGGCGAGGAGGAGTCGGGCTCGGCGAACTTCGTCGATCTGGTGCGCCGCCAGGCCGGCCGCCTCGCCGCCGACATCGTGATCGTCTCGGACACGGGCATGTGGGCCGAGACCACGCCGACCGTCTGCACGGGCATGCGCGGCGTCGCCGACGCCGAGATCAGCCTCTACGGACCCGACACCGACATCCACTCGGGCTCCTTCGGCGGCGCGGTGCCGAACCCGGCCGACGAGGCCGCGCGGCTGGTCGCGGCCCTGCACGACGCCGACCGCAGGGTCGCGGTCCCCGGCTTCTACGACGGTGTGGTGGAGCTGACCGAGCGGGAGCGCGAGCTCTTCGCCGAACTGCCCTTCGACGAGGAGGCGTGGCTGCGCGTCGCCAAGTCCCGGGGCACCCAGGGCGAGGCCGGGTTCACCACGCTGGAGCGGATCTGGGCCCGTCCCACGGCCGAGGTCAACGGCATCTGGGGCGGCTACACCGGCCCCGGTGGCAAGACCATCGTCCCGGCCGAGGCGCACGTCAAGTTGACCTTCCGGCTGGTGGCGGGGCAGGACGCGGAGAAGGTGCAGCAGGCGGTCGCCGACTGGGTCGGCCGGCAGGTGACGCCGGGGATCCGGCACGAGGTCGCCTTCCGCGGAGCGACCCGGCCGTGCCTGACGCCGCTCGACCACCCGGCGTTGCGGTCGCTGGCCCGGTCCATGGGCCGCGCGTTCGAGCAGAAGATCCTTTTCACCCGGGAGGGCGGCTCCGGTCCCGCCGCCGACCTGCAGGACGTGCTCGGTGCCCCGGTGCTCTTCCTGGGCATCTCGGTGCCGTCCGACGGCTGGCACTCGACGAACGAGAAGGTCGAGCTCGACCTGCTGGTCAAGGGTGTCGAGACGGCGGCCTACCTGTGGTCCGACCTCGCCCGGAGCTGGGCCGCTGACGGAGCGGACGGGGTCCCGGCCGGGGCCCCGACCACCGCGGACAACTGATCAAGGGGGAGCGAACCGTGACGGTTCAGCAGCATTTCGACCGTACGCTGCCGCTCGCGCGGGCCGGCGTGGACCGTGCCGCCGAGCGGCGCCTGGACGAGCCGTGGCTCGCCGCGGCCTGGAGCCACCCCAGCACCCGGGTGCTGGCGGTCGCCGAGGGCAAGGCCTTCGTGGCCGACACCGAGTCCGGCACCGAACTGGTGCTGCTCAGCACCTTCGACGCGCCGGACTCGGGGGAGCGCGTCTTCCTCGGCTGCGACGAGGACGGGACGGCGTACTTCGCCGTCCTCGGCGCCCAGCTTCCCGGCCGACTCGACGGTCCGGAGCGCCCGGCGGGCCTGCGGGAGGTGGGCGGTCTTCTGGGCGCGCGCGACGCCGGTCTGCTGGTGCACGCCGTGGCCCTGCAGAACTGGCACGGCGCGAACCGCTTCTGTGCGAACTGCGGGCACGAGACCGTGGTGGCCGCGGCCGGACACGTCCGTCGCTGCACGTCCTGTGCCCGCGAGCACTACCCGCGCACCGACGGGGCCGTGATCATGCTGATCACGGATGACCAGGACCGCGCCCTCCTGGGGCGTCAGGCGCTGTGGCCCGAGGGGCGCTACTCGACCCTGGCCGGCTTCGTCGAGCCCGGGGAGTCCCTGGAGCAGGCGGTGGCCCGCGAGGTCGCCGAGGAGTCCGGTGTCCGGATCGACCTCGATTCGGTGGGCTATGTCGCCTCGCAGCCGTGGCCCTTCCCGGCGAGCCTGATGCTGGGCTTCACGGCCAAGGTCGACTCCGCTCCGGGCGCGGCCGAGATCCGGGTCGACGGCGAGGAACTCGACGAGGCCCGCTGGTTCAGCCGCGAGGACCTCGCGGCCGGCATGGCGGCGGGCACCACGCTGCCTCCGTCCGGGATCTCCATCGCCCGCCGCCTGATCGAGCTCTGGTACGGCCGGCCGCTCCCCGAGGTGAGCTGGTAGCCCGAGCCGCCGGGCGCGCCGTCCGTCTGGCCGCTTGATCACCTGGCCGCCGCGCCATGCTCCGACGCGTGGCGCGGCGGCCTGTGGGTGCCGGCCTGTGGGTGGCGGCGGCCGGATGTGGGGGACGGCGACGGTCGGCGGTCCGGCGGGGGCGTGTCAGCGCGTCCACGCGCCCCGGGGCGCGGTGTGACGCCGGTCGCGTGCGCCCGGAGCCGTCGTCATGCCCCCGCTTCGCTCGAAAGAGTGATGGCCGGAGCGAGCCCGCCCTGCGCCGCAGCGGCGTCGTCCGCGCGCTTCGGGTCGAGGGCGAGGACACAGGTCACCGTTTTTCCGGTGAGCCGGACCACCACGTCCCAGCTCTCGGCGAGCAGCCGGACGATCTGCAGCCCGCGCCCGCCGAGCGCGTCGTCACCGGCGTCCCGGGCCGCCGGGAGCGAGGTGCCCTCGTCCGTGACCGAGACCCGCAGCCCGGTCTCGGTGAGCGCGAGGGTGAGGTCGACCGGGCCGCTCCCGTATCGCATCGCGTTGGTGACCAGCTCGGAGACGACCATCTCGGCGCTGTCGACGAGCTCGACGGCACCCCAGGCGGCCAGCGCGGTGCGGGTGATCCGGCGGGCGTGCCGGACATTGCGCGGGTGGGGCGGGAAGGAGGCGACAGCCGCCCAGGCTCTCCGGTCGTTCATCGTTCATGCCTCCAGGGCAGGATCATGAGGGCACGCAAGTAGTTGGGATAATCCGGAATGAGCCAGCCTTGACTGATGTTGGCTCGTTTCCCCGATCTCGCGCAAGCGCAATGGCTACATTCTCGGGGTGAACATTTCCCGAGGGGCGGGCCAGGCCCCGAAATATCAGCGGCTGGCCGCGGATCTGCGGCGCCGGATCATGGACGGGGAGTGGCAGGGTGGCGTGCCGCTGCCGGTGGAAGGCGAGTTGGAGAGCCAGTACGGGGTCGCTCGTAATACTGTCCGACTTGCTGTTGATGTTCTCGTCAATGAAGGACTTCTGGTCCGCATCCAGGGAAAAGGGACCTATCTCAAGGACCACACCGTCGTCGATCACCACGCCTATCGTGCACCGATCGGTGCCGCTCCAGGAACCCCCCTGGCTGCGGCCGGTTCGGTATATGCGGAAGAGGCGCAGGCGGCTGGTCGGAAATTGACCTCCGACTTTCAGATGCTGATCGTAAGAGCCACCACTGACATCACCGAACGCCTCCGGCTCGCCGCCGGCGAGGCGGTGGTGCTGCGGCGGGTGCTGCGCTATCTCGACGGCGAGCCGTGGTCGGTCGAGGAGAGCCACTACCCGGTGCGGCTCGCGGCGGCCACCGCGCTGATGGACCCCGACCCGGTGCCGGGCGGGGACGAGGCCGCCCTGGCGGAGGCCGGGCACGTCGAGACCGGGTACGTGGACGAACTGTGCGCCCGGATGCCGAACCCGGAGGAGGCCCGCTGGTTCCAGGCGGGCCCGGGCGTTCCGCTGCTGGTCCAGCTGCGCACCGGGCTGACCGGGAGCGGCCCGGTGCGGGTCACCGAGACCCGCTACTGCGCGGACCGCAACCGGCTCGTCTACTCGCTCGGCGGGCTGGAGAGCCTCGCGCCCTCGGGGCGGGTCCCCGCACAACGATGACCGGCCCCGGGCGATCGCCCGGGGCCGGTCATCGAGGCGGAGAGGTCAGGCGACGGCGGCCTTCACCTGGGCCAGCGACGGGTTGGTCATCACCGTCTCCGCGCCGGTGGAGGAGATCGCGATCACCGTCGGAACCGTCTGGTTGCCGTTGTTGACCTTCTCGACGAAGGCGGCCGAGGCCGGGTCCTGCTCGATGTTGATCTCGGTGTACTCGATGCCCTCGCGGGTCAGCTGCGACTTCAGCCGCTGGCAGTACCCACACCAGGTCGTGCTGTACATCGTGACTTTGGCGGACATCGGTATCGCTCCTCAAAGGTCTGTCCCGGCGTTCTCGTTGCCGGTAGACGCAACGCGGCCGCGCGGGGCGGCATTCCCCGGGCCGATCGGGTCGATCGGCCGGGCCGGTCCGTCGTATCAGCTGACCGGCCTTGTGGACAACGTGACCCGGGTTGTCGCTGCGGCTTGAGAGGATGGACAGCATGCAGGTAGAGCTCCCCGGCACGCTGCCGTCCTTCCCCGGTTCCCACGAGGCCGCCCCCGCGGGGCGCCCCGACGCCGACGCCGTGCTCGCCGGGCTCGACCCGGAGCAGCGGGCCGTCGCCACGGCGCTCCAGGGCCCCGTCTGCGTCCTCGCGGGCGCGGGCACGGGCAAGACCCGGGCCATCACCCACCGGATCGCCTACGGCGTCCGCAGCGGGGTCATGCAGCCCCAGCGGGTGCTCGCCGTGACGTTCACCGCGCGTGCGGCGGGGGAGATGCGCGGCCGCCTGCGCCAGCTCGGCGTCGAGGGCGTCCAGGCCAGGACGTTCCACGCCGCGGCGCTGCGCCAGCTCCAGTACTTCTGGCCGCGGGTCGTCGGCGGCGAGCTGCCGCGCCTGATCGAACGCAAGGTGCAGTTGGTGGCCGAGGCCGCGGGCCGCTGCCGGATCCGCCTCGAGCGCACCGAGCTGCGCGACCTCACCGCCGAGATCGAGTGGGCCAAGGTCACCCAGACCGTCCCCGAGGACTATCCGGCGGCAGCGGTCAAGGCAGGCCGGGAGACCCCGCGGGACCCGGCCGAGATCCGCCAGGTCTACAAGGTCTACGAGGAGCTCAAGCGCGACCGCGGCGTGATCGACTTCGAGGACGTGCTGCTGCTCGCCGTCGGTGTGCTCGACGACCGGCCCGAGGTCGCCGAGCAGGTCCGCGCGCAGTACCAGCACTTCGTCGTCGACGAGTACCAGGACGTCTCGCCGTTGCAGCAGCGCCTGCTGGACCTGTGGCTGGGCCCGCGTTCGAGCCTCTGCGTGGTCGGTGACGCCAGCCAGACGATCTACTCCTTCACCGGCGCCACACCCGAGTACCTGCTGGGCTTCCGCACCCGGCACCCGGACGCCGCCGTGATCAAGCTGGTCCGGGACTACCGCTCCACGCCGCAGATCGTGAACCTGGCCAACGGGCTGCTCGCCCAGGCACGCGGCCAGGCTGCCCAGCACCGGCTGGAGCTGGTCTCCCAGCGCGAGGCCGGCCCCGAGCCGGTCTACCTGGAGTACCCGGACGAGCCCGCCGAGGCCGAGGGCACGGCCAAGCGGATCCGCGTCCTGCTGGACTCCGGCGTGCGGGCCAGCGAGATCGCTGTGCTCTTCCGCGTCAACGCCCAGTCCGAGGTCTACGAGCAGGCCCTGGCCGACCAGGGCATTCCGTACCAGCTGCGCGGGGCGGAGCGCTTCTTCGAGCGGCCCGAGGTCCGCGAGGCCGGGCTGCTGCTGCGCGGCGCCGCCCGCGCCGGAGGCGGTCCGGTCGACCCCCTGCTGGAGGACGCGCCGGAACGGCTGGCCGACCAGGTCCGCGCGGTGCTGTCGACGCGCGGCTTCACCGCCCAGCCTCCGTCGGGGTCGGGCGCGGTCCGCGAGCGCTGGGAGTCGCTGGCGGCGCTGGTCCGCCTCGCGGAGGACTTCGAGACCGCGCAGCACGCCGCGCAGCAGCCGGCCGACCTCACCGCCTACGTGGCCGAGCTCGACGCCCGCGCCGCCGCCCAGCACGCCCCGGCGGTCGAGGGCGTCACCCTCGCTTCGCTGCACTCGGCCAAGGGCCTGGAGTGGGACGCGGTGTTCCTCGTCGGCCTGACCGAGGGCATGATGCCGATCACCTACGCCAAGACCGACGAGCAGGTCGAGGAGGAACGGCGGCTGCTGTACGTCGGTGTCACCCGTGCGCGGGCGCACCTCGGGCTCTCCTGGGCGCTGTCCCGGTCCCCGGGTGGCCGCGCCTCGCGCAACCCGTCCCGATTCCTCGACGGCCTGCGTCCCGGCTCGGCCCCGCGGGGTGCCGGAGCGGGCCGCGGTGGCGCGGGCGCGGCCGGTGCCCGCGACGGCCGGGCCGCCCGCAGCCGCTCGCCGATCAAGTGCCGCGTGTGCGGCCGGGTCCTCACCGAGGCGGTGGAGCGCAAGCTGCGCCGTTGCGAGGACTGCCCGTCCACCCTGGACGAGGGCCTGTACGAGCGTCTGCGCGACTGGCGTGGCCGTACGGCGAAGGAGCAGAGCCTGCCCGGCTACTGCGTCTTCACCGACGCGACGCTGATCGCGATCGCCGAACAACTGCCCGGGGGGCTGCCGGAGCTCGGCCAGATCTCCGGGGTGGGCCGGGCCAAGCTGGAGAAGTACGGCGAGGCCGTCCTGTTGCTGGTGTCCGGCGCCGATCCCTCCGGCATCGAGGATCAACTGCGGCTGCGCGGCTCCGAGGAGGCGGACGAGCCGTCCGAGCAGCGCGGACAGGGGGACAACTCGGACCTGTGGGGCGAGCCGGCACCCTCTTCGACCCCGTCTGAAGACTCGCCGGAAAAATAGTTTGCGCCCGCAGTGCGGACCCTACTAGCGTGCCGAGCACGGTCGAGGAAACGAGGCCGGGCCCACTCAGGCACTCCCTGCAGCGGGCGTTACTGCTGCGTGCTGTACAGCTCCCGGGCTGTCCTGCAAGCTTGATGGAAGAAGTGACCACCCACGGGTCCGCGACGCCAGCGGACCCCGAGCGCGCCGAAAGGAGGCGGACATTGTGATCAGCATGACGAAACTCGCTGAGCAGACGGTGACCGTCGCTGACTTCGGCCTGCGCGCCTTTGGTCTGCCCTGTGGCAAGGCCAGTGGTCTGTCCCTCGCCGGTGCCCGTGTCGACGCCACCTCTGTGCGCGTCGCCGACGCCGTCGTCGAAGGTGCCGCCTTTGCCGCCCCGGGCGGTAATGGCCTCGGCGCCTGGGATGCCCGCCGTCCGGAGCGAGCGATGTCGGCATCCGTAGTGAAGCTTTCCGCCCTGGCAGGCGGTTATGGCGACGCGACGGGTGCCGGAACCCCCGCGATGCAGCAGTCCCAGCAGCACCAGCTCCACCTGCAGAAGTTCGCCGCAACGGCGATGACGATTCAGGCCCTCCGCGGTCCTGAACCCTGGATAGATCGAACCTGAGCCTGCATCAGGTCGGCACCTTCCAGGGCCGCGGAACCCGAATCGGGATCCGCGGCCCTTCTGTTTGCCCACCGGCGCACAACAGAACCCATCGAGAACACCCACTCAGACAGGAAGACGACGCGACCGTGTCACCCGTGACCACCTCACTCGCCCCGTCCGCTGCCAATGCCGACCACTTCGACGACTCCCACCCCCCGGAGGTTTCCCTGATGCAGCTCACCGCGTTCGAGGAGGCCGAGACGCTCGGCGTCCCGATCCCCTGCCGCTCCCTCGACCCCGAGGTCTTCTTCGCCGAGTCGCCGGCGGACGTCGAGTACGCCAAGACCCTCTGCGGCACCTGCCCGGTCAAGGACGCCTGTCTGACCGGCGCCCTCGAGCGCCGCGAGCCGTGGGGCGTCTGGGGTGGCGAGCTCTTCGTCCAGGGTGTTGTCGTGGCCCGCAAGCGGCCGCGTGGTCGCCCGCGCAAGACCGAGGTCATGGCGTGACCCCCGCAGGCGCGCTGCGCAGTTCCATCCGTGAGATCGCCGACCCGGTGATCGATTCGAACCCTCTCGACGACAAGCAGGTCCCTCCGATGAACCGTCCCGCCGACGCTCGCCCCCGCACCGCCCCGCACACCGAGACTTCCCAGAACAGGACCCTCACGATGCAACTCATGCCCCAAGCCCTGGCTCGTGTCCACATGCAAGAGCGCATGCAGGAGGCCGAGCGCGAACGATTGCTGCGCGCCTTCCACCTGAAGCGCCGAGCCGAGCGCGCCTCGCTGCGCGCCCGGCGCGCGCTCGCCTCCGTCGTCCTCTGACGACGCGGCACGCTCTGATCCGATGTGGCGTCGGCTGAACCGACGTCACGTCAGCACGGCAGAACCGAACAGATACTGATCGGGCCCGTCTCCCTCCGGGGAGACGGGCCCGAGGGCTTTTCGGACGGCCGTGGGTGACGGTCCGGAACCCTCGGGATCAGGCGATGGCCTCCTCGTCCGCGAAGCCGGGCAGCCAGGCGAGCAGCTCGTCGCGGAAGGGGGCGGTGGCGTCGAGCTGGCACAGCACGCCGATCGTGCTGAGCGTGACCCGATGGATCAGCAGGTAGGAGGGCGGCAGGTTGAGCTGGCGCCCGAGGGCGTAGGCGGGCGAGCGCGGGTCGCCCACCCGTGCGGCCTGGGTCCGCATCCAGCTCCGGGTGAACCGGAACTCGTCCACCGCGGCCGGCTCGATGATCGGGAGCACGTAGTCCAGCACCGCGTCCGGATCGAGGTCGATGGTGGGCTTCACGAAGCCCTCCTGCCGCAGCATCTCCAGCACCCCGGCGGCGTCGCCCTGGAGCGCGAGCCGCAACGCGGTCCCTATCGGGACCGGCAGTCCCTCGGGCAGGCGATCGACCGTGCCGAAGTCGAGAACGCCCAGCTGCCAGCCCTCCGCCGGGCCGTCGTTGACCAGCAGCCGGAAATTGCCCGGGTGCGGGTCCGCGTGCAGCAGCCCGGTGCGGGCGGGGCCGGCGAAAAGGAAACGGGCCAGCAGCCGGCCCGCCCGGTCCCGTTGTTCCTGGGTGCCGGAGGCGATGATCTCCGAGAGCGGGACGCCCTCCAGCCACTCGGTGACCAGAACCTGGTCCGCGTGGTGGACCACGGCCGGCACCCGGATCTCCGGGTCGCCGGCGAACTCCTCGGCGTGGACGGCCTGGGACTCGGCCTCCAGCGCGTAGTCGAGCTCCTCGGTGACGCGATTGCGCAGCTCCGCGATCAGCGGCTTCACGTCCAGGCCCGGGATCAGCGGCCCGATGAGCCTGGCCACCCGGCTCAGCTGGGTGAGGTCCGAGAGCAGGGCGTCGCCCGCTCCCGGGTACTGGACCTTGACCGCGACCTCGCGGCCGTCGTGCCAGACGGCCCGGTGCACCTGCCCGATCGAGGCCGCCGCGGCGGGCTTGTCCTCGAAGGAGGTGAACAGCTCCCGCCAGTCGGGCCCGAGCCGCTCCGCCAACGCGTGGTGGACGGAGGCGGCGGGCATCGGCGGGGCAGCCTCCTGGAGTTTGGTCAGCGCGGCGCGGTACGGGCCGGCGACTTCCTCCGGCAGGGCGGCCTCGAAGACGGACAGCGCCTGTCCGAACTTCATGGCTCCGCCCTTGAGCTCGCCGAGCACCTTGAACAGCTGGTCCGCGGTCCGCTGTTGGAGCTCCGCCGCGACCTCCTCCGCCGGGCGCCCGCCGATGCGTTTGCCGAGACCGAGGGTGGCGCGTCCGGCTATCCCCAGCGGCAGGGCAGCGAGTTTCGCGGTGCGGGTCACTGCCTTGCGTGGAAGATCGCTCACGGATGCCTCCCTGCTCCTCGGGCGCGCCCGGGGCCGTCGGACCCGTGCGGATGCTCGGCCGGCGCGCGGAACGCGTGCGGCTGAGGTCATTCTGCCCCCGGCTGCCAGCAGCAGCCGCAATCGGGGTGCGGATCGAGCGGTCGACGGCGCATCGAGCCGTCGACCATCGAGATGTCGACCCACCCGCCAAGGCTAGGTGGTGCGCCGCCGTCAAGGTAGATCAGCGCGTGCAGGGCTGCGGTGGCAGCGACCGTCGCCGCCAGGGTGGCGTCGCAGGCGCCGGGCGCGGACCGGCCGCTGCAGTGCTGGGCCAGCAGCAGCGGCCAGCTCGGGTCCGCGTCCGAGCGGTGGCAGGACAAGCAACGCCCGCAGGGGCTGTTCCCCGGGAGCACCAGGGGCCCCACCGAGCCCGTGGTCTCCACCACGCCCGCGTAGAGGTGGGGGAGCCCCGCCTGCACCAGCGCCTGCCCGAGCTCCGGATCGGGCAGGCCGCGGGGTGCCACCACCACGAGGTCCGGCAGCCCCTGGGCGGCCGCAGTCTCGTCGGGCAGCCCCGGGGCGGCGCGCCGCACGGCGGCCCGGGCCGCGTCGGTGCGCAGGCGGCCGGCGTCGTCCGGCCGCAGTCCCGCCGGGGAGGCGTCCTCCGGCTGGACCCGGCCGGCGTCCCTGACCCTGACCCGGCCGACCCCGGCCGCGGCCAGCAGTGAGGCGACCGCGGCGCCGACCCGCCCCGCGCCGCGCACCTCGATCCGCGCCTCCCGGCGGGCGAGCAGGGCGGCGGGGGCCGCGCCCGGACCCGGCCGGGCGAGTGACAGGGCCGCGAGGTCCGGTGCCAGCCGGGCCCGTTCCTCGGGCGGCAGTGCCAGCAGCGGCCGATGGGCGGTGCTGTCGTCGAGGGCGCCGCAGGCGAACAGCTCCTCCAGCAACTCGCCCGCCCGCTCCGGACCGATGCCGAGCCGGGCGGCCTCGCCCGGCAGGGTGGCCAGCTCCCTGGTGCCGTCCAGGAGGTCGAGGAAGCGGGCCTCGGCCGGCATCGCCGTCACCACTCCGCCGTGCCCGTGGCCGAGGCCGAACTGCAGCGTCTCCCGGTCGCGCCAGGCGGGGCGCAGGGCGGGCTTGAGACAGGGGCGCATCGACGTCTCCGTTCCGAGCGGTGAGGTCCTGCCGGATCTGACGTCGTCAGCATGCACCCGGGGCGAAAAACATGCGCAGAGTTATCCACAGACCTGTGGATATGGTCTGATGATCGCTCAACTGAGGCGTGGAATAGTCCGGTTTTGCTCTGGATTAGCGCTATTCCCCGTGTGGTGATGACCACCCGAAGGGAGAAATTCAGCCAGCAGGTCGGGACTTTTGTCGGTGTCGGCAGGTAGCTTCTGTGCCGTGGCTGCCGGACCGGAGCACCGTCCCGCTGCGCCCCGCAGGCCTGTTCTGGCAGCAGCCCAGAGCCGGTCGTCGGCGCAGGACGTCGAGGTGCGCCGAAGCACCCGCCGGAGCCGCACGGTGTCCGCCTATCGCGAGGACGGACGCACGATCGTGCTCATCCCCGCCCGCATGTCCGCGGCCGAGGAGAAGCGCTGGGTGGCGCGGATGCTGGATCGGCTCGAAGCCCGGGAGAGCCGGCAGATCCGTGGTGACGACGAACTCGCGGCGCGGGCTCGTGAGCTGTCCAGGAAGTACCTGGGTGGCCGGGCCGAGCCGGACAGCGTCCGCTGGGTCACCAACCAGAACACCCGCTGGGGCTCCTGCACCCCGTCGGAGGGGACGATACGGCTCTCCCACCGGCTGCAGGGCATGCCCGACTACGTGGTCGACTACGTGTTGCTGCACGAGCTCGCCCACCTCCTGGAGCCGGACCACGGGAGCCGGTTCTGGGCACTGCTGGAGTCCTACCCGCGCACCGAACGTGCGCGGGGCTACCTCGAGGGCGTGGTTGCCGCACGGGTGCCCTCCCAGCGCGAGAGCCACTGAGGCCGCGCATCCGAGGTGGCGTCGGCGGCCCCGGCCCACGTCCGGCCCGGAGGCCCTGGTCCGCCCCTGGTCTGGAGCCCTGGTCCGGAGCCCCGGTCCAGGGGGCTCGGCCCGGAGGCCCCGGCCCGCGCCTCAGCCCGGAGGCTTTGGCCCGGAGGCTTTGGCTCGGCTCGGCCCGGTTCAGCTCAGCGCGAGCCGGGCCAGATCGGCCAGCCGCCGCACCGAGGTGTCGGTGTCGTCCGGCAGGGCGTCCCACGGGAACCAGCGCAGGTCCAGGGATTCCTCGCTGATCCGGGCCACCGCATCGGCCGGGGCCACGATCAGGTACTGGACATCCAGGTGCGTGTTCTCCGGCTGGTCCTTGCCGGCGCAGCGCACCGCATGACGGTCCAGCTTGACGGGCCCGTCGCCGAAGACGGTGAGGCCCTCGGCGATGCCGGACTCCTCACGGGCCTCGCGCAGGGCGGCCCCGGCGAGGGTGGTGTCCTCGGGCTCGCAGTGTCCGCCCAGCTGCAGCCACCGGCCCACCTTGGGGTGCAGGGTGAGCAGCACCCGTCCGGCCGCGGCATCCGCGACGAGGGCGCTCGCGGTGATGTGGGCGGGGCGGCAGCTGCGCCAGACCCCGTCCGGCCTCGCGTCCAGATGATCGAGGTAGTCGTGGCGCAGCAGGTCCTGCTCGGCGTCGGGCGCCTGCCAACCGCGCAGCACCGCCACGGCGTCGGCCTGGAGGCCTGAGACGGTCGTCAGGGAGCGGGAGATCACTGCTCGCTACCCGGCTTCCGCTCGTCCCCGTCGCCGGACTCGCCGTGCCCGGACTCGCCGTCCCCGGACTCGCCGTCCTCCGGCGCGTCCTTGGCGGGCCCCGCCTCGGGGTCTCCGGTGGCACCGGGGGTGTCGGTGGCACCGGGGGCTCCCGGGCGCCGCTCCGCCGCCTCGTTGAGCATCTCGTCGAGCTTGGAGAAGTCGATGCCGCCCTCGGCCAGCTCTGCGAGCCCCGGGGTGTCGGCGCCGTGCACGAAGCCGTCCGGGTCGTCCAGGTCCGCCGCGGTCGGCAGCATGTCGGGGTGGCTCCACAGGGCGTCCCGGCCGTCGGTGCCGCGGGCGTCGGCCAGCGAGGCCCACAGGCGGGAGGCGTCCCGCAGTCGGCGCGGGCGCAGTTCCAGACCCACCAGGGTGGCGAAGGTCTGCTCGGCGGGGCCGCCCGTCGCGCGGCGTCGCCGCAGGGTCTCGCGCAGGGCGGCGGCGTGCGGCAGGTGCGGGGAGGCGGCGGCGTGGACGACCGCGTCCACCCAGCCCTCGACGAGGGCCAGGGCCGTCTCCAGCCGGGCCAGGGCGGCCTTCTGCTCGGGAGTGTCCTCGGGCTGGAAGAGGCCGCCGCTCATGGCCTCCTGGAGGGACTCGGGGTTCGTCGGGTCGACCTGGCCGACCAGGTCCTCCAGCCGTGAGGTGTCGACCTTGATGCCGCGCGCGTACGCCTCGACGGCGCCGAAGAGGTGCTGGCGCAACCACGGAACGTGGGCGAAGAGGCGCTGGTGTGCCGCCTCGCGCAGGGCGAGGTAGAGGCGGACCTCGTCGGCGGGGACGGAGAGCCCCTCGCCGAAGATCTCGATGTTCTGGGGCAGCAGGGCGGCCTTGCCGGCCGGGCCCAGCGGCAGGCCGACGTCGGTGGAGCCGAGAACCTCGGCCGCCAGGGCGCCGAGCGCCTGACCGATCTGGGTGCCGAACATGGCCCCGCCCATGCTCCGCATCACGCCGAGCAGCGGGCCGGCCATGGCCTGCATCTCCTCGGGCACCACGCTGCCCATGGCCGCGCCGACGCGTTCGGCCACCGGGTCGACGAGCTGCCGCCAGGTGGGGATGGTGGCCTCGATCCACTCGGCGCGGCTCCAGGCGACCGCGCCGGCCGCGCCGGCGGGCAGCGCGGTGGCCGAGTCCAGCCACAGCTCGGCCAGCCGCATCGCCTCGGAGACGGCGGACCGCTCCGACTCGGCGACGGAGCGGTCTTTGGACCCCTCCTCGCCGGTGCCCTGCACGACGGCCTGGCGTGCGATGTTCGTGGCCAGCTCCCAGTTGACCGGGCCGCCGTCGAACGAGAGCATCTGGCCGAGCTGCTGGAAGGCCGCGCCGATGTCGTTCGGGTTCATACCGCCGAAGAGGGCGGCGAAGGGGTTGTCCCCGCCGTCGCCGGAGCCGCCCGGGCCGCCGGGCAGACCCGGGAATCCGGGGAAGCCGAAGCTGAACGGGTTGCCGCCCTGGTTGCCGGAGTCGCCCTGCTTCCCCTCCTTGCCCTCCTCGGGCTCCTCGGGGGGAAGGCCGAAGCCGAAGGGGATGTCGCTCACGAGTCGCCTCGATCTGATAGGCCGGCGCCGGAACACGGCGGGTGCCGGGTGCACCGCCATGCCCTGGCCTCGGGCAGGATGGACCGGTACGTGACACTTACGTACGCATCAAAACTAACCGTGGAGGATAGCCGGTGAGTTCCCCGCCTTCGGACGTTCGCTCTGGGCTGACCGGTGATCTCGCGCGTCCGGCGGGTGACGAGGAGGTCGAGGTGGACCGTCCCGAGTACGCCGGACCGCCCCTGGTCGTGGCGGTCACCGGCGCGGCCTCCGGCATGGGCGAACGCCTGGTCCGGCGCCTCGCCGAGGCGCAGGGCGTGCGGCGGGTGCTGGCCATCGACGAACGCCGAGGCGAGGCCAAGGGCGTCCAGTGGCGGGTGCTCGACGTCCGCGATCCGGCGGTGGCTGAGCGGCTGGCCGGGGTGGACGTCGTCGTCCACCTGGCCCTCGACCTCGGAATGGAGTCGGACCCGAAGGCGCGGTCCGCCTACAACGTGCGCGGCACGCAGACGGTGATCACGGCCGCGGCCGCCGCCGGCGTGCACCGGGTCGTGCTGTGCACATCCGCCATGGTCTACGGCGCGCTGCCCGACAACGAGGTCCCCCTCGCGGAGGACGCGCCGTTGCGGGCCACCGAGGAAGCCACCCTTGTGGGTGATCTCCTGGAGATCGAACGGCTCGCCCGGCGCGCGCCGCACGTCCACCCGGGCCTGTCGGTGACGGTGCTGCGTCCGGCCGTGCTGGTCGGTCCGGGAGTGGACACCGTGCTGACACGGCACTTCGAGGCCCCCCGGCTGCTGGTCGTCGCGGGCTCGCGTCCGTGCTGGCAGTTCTGCCATGTCGACGATCTGACCACCGCGCTGGAGTACGCGGCGCTCGGGTTCGTCGAGGGCGAGGTCACCGTCGGTTGCGACGGCTGGCTGGAGCAGGAGGAGGTCGAGCAGATCACCGGGATCCGCCGGATGGAGCTGCCCGCCTCGCTCGCCCTGGGGACTGCCGCGCGTCTGCACCGCCTGGGCCTGACGCCCGCCCCGGCGGGGGATCTGGCCTACACGATGTACCCGTGGGTGGTTTCCGGCAGCCGGCTCCACGAGGCCGGCTGGCGCCCCCGGTACAGCAACGAGGACGTGCTCGCGGAGCTGCTGGCACAGGTGTCGGGGAACCACGCGGTGGCCGGCCGGCGCCTGAGCGGCAAGGACGCCGCGACGAGCCTGGGCGCGGCGGGTGCCACGGTGGCCCTGGTCGGCACGGCGGCACTGGTCCGCCGAGCCCGCAAGCGCCGACGGCTCTGACGGCGGGTCTGTCTGCCGGCGGGGCTGACCGCCGGGGGTTCTCCTGCTCCCGGCGGGTGTGCACGTGGGGAGGCGCGGCGGAGGAGCGCCGGCATTCGAACGGAAGTCGGATGTCACGATGCGGAATCGGGTCTTGAGTCGTGTGCGCGATCCGTCATCATGGAGGCCATGAGCTCCAACACCACGGCCGACGACCCGATCCGCCTGCTCGCGCTGCGCGACACCGCGCTGTCGCTCGACGAGGTCTACGCGGCGGTGCAGCACGACGCCGCCGGTGGCACGGACGTGTTCATCGGCACCGTCCGCGACCACGACGGTGGCAAGGGCGTCACCGCCCTGGAGTACAGCGCGCACCCCATGGCCGAGGCCGAGCTGCGGCGTGTGGCGGAGAAGGTCTGCGCGGACTTCCCCGTCCTGGCGCTGGCGGCCGTCCACCGTGTGGGCCTGCTGGAGATCAACGACGTCGCGGTCATCGTGGCGGTGTCCTGCGCCCACCGGGGAGAGGCCTTCGAGGCCTGCCGCCGGCTGATCGACACCCTCAAGCACGAGGTGCCGGTCTGGAAGCACCAGCGCTTCAGCGACGGCAGCGACGAGTGGGTCGCCGCCTGCTGAACGGCCTCTCCGGCCGTGCGGTCGCGCCGTTCGCCACACGGGTGGAACGGGTGCGTGACCGGCACGCCCAGGTGATCGTTGTCCGTGTCAGCGACTAGTCTGCTGATATCACGATGAGCTGGGAGAACGACATGGCTGTGCTCGCCTGGTGGATCATCCCGGTGGTGGGCGGTGTGCTCGCGGCGCTCTGGGTGGCCTTCTCCTCCCGGACCCGCACCACCGGCGACCGTGACTCGGTGCAGGGCTACGAGCGGTTCCGGGCGGCGATGGAGCGCAAGCCCGAGCGTCCGGAAGCGTAGTCCGCCGGGCGGGAGTGCGAGCCCGTCCCGTACTGTCGTGCCATGCCACGCCGCTCCGCGACGATGCTCGCTGCCACCCTGATGCTGATAGCGCTGTTCTGTACCGCCCTCGTGGTGCCCACGCCCTATGCCGAGATGAGCCCGGGGCCGACGTACAACACGCTGGGTGAGCAGAACGGCAAGCCCGTGATCGTCATCACCGGGCATCAGACCTATCCGACCACCGGGCATCTGAACATGACCACGGTCGAGGTCAGCAGCGCGGACTACCGGCCGAGTCTGGTGTCGGCCCTCGTCGGGTGGATCAACGGCGACATGGCCATCGTGCCGCACAGCACGCTCTACCCGGACAACCAGACGGAGCAGCAGGCCCAGCAGCAGAACGCCGAGGAGTTCTCCGCCTCGCAGGACAGTGCCAAGGCCGCCGCGCTGAGCGCCCTCGGCTACCCGGTGAACGCGGAGGTCATCGTCGCCGCGGTGGTCGAGAACAGCCCTTCCGTCGGAAAGCTGCACGCCGGCGACGTGATCGTGGCCGTGGACGGAACCAAGGTCACCGACCCGCAGCAGGTCTCCACCCTGGTCACCAAGCACCAGCCGGGCCAGGACGTGGTGTTCACGGTGGTCCCGAAGGCGAAGAGCTCGGACATCACCAAGACCCCGGCCCAGGAGGCTGCGGCCGAGCAGCGGGTCACCATCACCACGGCGAAGAACCCCGACACCGGCAAGGCCATGGTGGGCATCCAGCCGGACGTCGAGCACACCTTCCCGTTCGACGTCCAGATCAACCTGGGTGACGTCGGCGGCCCCAGCGCCGGCCTGATGTTCGCGCTCGGCATCGTGGACAAGCTGAACGGCACCGACCTGACGGGCGGCAAGTTCGTCGCGGGTACCGGCACGATCGACGCCTCGGGCAACGTCGGGCCGATCGGGGGCATCACCATGAAGCTGATCGCGGCCCGCAACGCCGGCGCCCGGTATTTCTTCACCCCGGCCGACAACTGCGCCGAGGCCGCATCCGCCACTCCCTCCGGGCTGACGCTCGTGAAGGAGACCAGTCTCAAGGGCGCGCTCGACGCCCTGAGTGCGATCCGCTCCGGCAACACGGCCGCCCTGCCGTCCTGCTCGGCCAAGTAGGCCGGACGGCAGGCTTTCCGGCACCCCCGGCGCGGGCCGGGGGTGCGGATGCGCCGGTCAGCTGAAGGTGGTCAGCAGGGCGTCGGCGAGACCGGGGACCAGGTCGGGGCCGGTGAGGACCTCGCGGGCGGTGTCCTTGGCGCGCAGGCGCAGCGCCGTCTCCCGGCTGCCGTCGCGGAGCACCGCCACCGTCATCCGGACCTCCTGACGGTCCGGGTGCTTGGCCACGTACGCCGTCAGCTCCCGCTCGCTCTTTCCGCCGGGCAGGTCCGACTCGGCCGAGGGCGGCAGGATCAGGCGCTCGACGACCAGGGCGCAGCCGGCGACCGCGTCCGGCCAGGCGATGGTGCCGAGGAATTCGTCCAGCTGCGCGCCGCGCGGCAGCTCCTCCTGCTCGATCGGGGTCAGCTGCCCCTCGGCGCCCGGCTCGAGGCCCAGCTGACGCGCCAGTGCGGGCTCGTTGGCCAGCAGCGCGCCGGTGTCCACCAGGGCGAAGAGACGAGCGGGCTGGTCCCAGCCCAGGCCGGCGGCGTACTCGTCGATTTCGAGCGCGGCGCGGGTCAGCGGACGGGCGGCGGGGGGAGTGGCGTCGGACATGGTCCCTATCCTCACATGTTGCCGGGAACTCAAATAATCGTCGTCGGAGTTGGACTAAGCGGCCCCTCGCGCCCCGGCCGGGGTCGGGCCGACCAGCGCCCCCTGCTCTGCCGATCCGCAGACGACGAGCCCGAGGACCCGCCTTGGTTTTCCAGATGCCGACGCCTGGCCCGACGCGGCGCCGTCCGTGCGTGCTGCCGTGGGCGTCGGCCGTCTCCGCAGGGCTGGCCCTGGGCGCCGTCGTGGTGCTGTTCGCGCCGACGTGGGCGCAGTTCAGCCTCTTCCTGGTGTTCGGCTCGGTGATGTCGCTGCTGGTGGGCGGCAACTGCTGGCTGGCGCACCGGTTGCGTCAGCCGCTGAGCGTCATGTCGCCCGAACAGGTGAGCCTCGATCCGTGCCGCCAGCTGGTTGCCGGGCGTAAGCGCCTGCTGCTGGTGACGGTCGCCGGTGTGCCCGGGGTGCTCGCGGGGGTTGCCGCGGCCACCCACGCGGACCTGTGGCAGGAGACGGTGCACGGTGCGCGTTGGGGCGTGCGGGACCCGATCCTGCACCGCCCCTCGGGCTTCTACCTGACGACCGTCCCCTGGTACCGCTTCCTGGTGGACTTCGGCTTCGCCGCGATGGTGGCGTCGCTGGCGGCGGCGGGGGCGGTGCACTACCTGTACGGCGGGCTCCAACTGCAGGACCGGCGAAGACGCAGCACCGCCGCCGCGCGCGCCCAGCTCTCGGTGCTGTGCGCCGCGCTACTGGCGCTCAAGGCCGCGGCGTACTGGCTGGACCGGTTCGAGATCGTGGGCCGGGCCACCGAGCTGGGCTCGCGGGAGCTCGGCGCCTGGCTGCAGGCGAAGTCGCTGATGTGCTGGGTCGCACTGATCTGCGCGTTGCTGTTCCTGACCGTCCCGCTGCGCCACCGATGGCTGCCGGCGCTGACCGGTGTGGTCCTGCTGCTGCTCTGTTCGGCGCTGGTCGGCGAGGTCTATCCGGTGCTGGTCGCGTATCTCGGTTGAGGGGCGCCTCCGCCGGCATGCTATGGTTGAGACACAACGACGCGGGGTGGAGCAGCTCGGTAGCTCGCTGGGCTCATAACCCAGAGGTCGCAGGTTCAAATCCTGTCCCCGCTACTCGAATCGAAGGGCCCGGTGCATATGCACCGGGCCCTTCGGCCTTTCCTTGCCGCCGTCGGGTGCTGCCTCGCGCCGCCGTCGGGCGCCGGTTATATCGATTTGCTCTGATCGGCACGGTTGTCGTAGACTGAGGACACAACGACGCGGGGTGGAGCAGCTCGGTAGCTCGCTGGGCTCATAACCCAGAGGTCGCAGGTTCAAATCCTGTCCCCGCTACTCGAAGACAGGCCCGGTGCACCAGCACCGGGCCTGTCGCATGTCCGGGAATCGTCTGTCTGCGGCCGACGCCGCGCCCGAATGTCGGGGGCGCTCTGCCGAATGGGTAGCAAATCTGACGGACAGTCTTATGGCGTGCCGGCTGGGGAAGATGACGCTCGCAGGAGGTCAGCGGCGAGCACTCGCACAGGTGTTGCACGGTAGATGTGTCGCGATATCGACAAAGCGCTGAAGTACCCTCACAAGCTGCGGTATACCAGGTGTACGCGGGTTGCGGATGGTGCGACGATGAGCTTCACGGGGGAGATTGCGTACCAGGGGCACCCGCAACCCCGGCGGACGCGGGAGTCGACATGTCGGTGATGGCTGGAGGCCCGGCAGGGGCCGAGCAGGCGGGGCGGCTGCCGTTGCAGCGCGCCCAGGACGCCCAGCTGAACGGCGCGCTGCCCGGCCGGACGTCCGGCGACCCGGCGGTCCTGGACCCCGACGCGCATCTCGACCCCGGCCTTGACCCGAGCCGCGACCGGGACGCCTCCCTTGACACGATCGCGGGTCTGGAGAGCGCGACCGGGGTCGAGAGCTTCGAGGCGGTGCTCGAGGCCCGTGAGCGCGACGCCCTCGAGATGCGGTACCGCGAGGCCGCCGAGGCGGGCGACGCCGGAGCGGCCAGCCTCCTCGGCGCGCTGCTGCTGCGCAGCGGAGACCTGGACACCGCCGAGCCCTACCTGCGCCGAGCCGCCGCGGCCGGCCTGCGCGCCGCCGTCAACAACCTCGGCGTCCTGCTGCACGAGCGCGGGCACCGCGACGAGGCGGCGCAGTGGTGGCGCGAGGCCGCGGTGGCGGGCAGCGCGCCCGCCGCGCACGCCCTGGGCCTGCACCTGCGCGACCACGGGGACGAGGGCGGCGCTGAGTACTGGCTGCTCCAGGCGGCCGAGCAGGGCCACACCGGGGGTGCCTACGCGCTGGCCGACCTGCTGGAGCACCGCCGGGAGAACGTCCGCGCGGAGCGCTGGTTCCGCGCGGCCGCGGAGGTGGGACACCGGGAGGCGGCCTATCGCCTGGGCCGGCTGCGCGAGGGGGCCAAGGATCCGGCGAGCGCGGAGCCCTGGTACCGGCAGGCGGCGGCTCGCAGTCACGCTGCGGCCTCGCTGCGTCTCGGCCATCTGCTGGAGGCTCGCGGCGAGCGCGAGGAGTCGGCCCGCTGGTACCGGCAGGCGGCGCAGGCCGGTGAGACACGCGCTGCCTGCGCGCTCGGGTTCCTGTTGCGCGACCAGGGCGACGCCGTCGGCGCCGCCGACTGGTGGCGCGAGGCGGCCGAGGCCGGGGACGGCATCGCGGCCAACGCGCTCGGCGCGCTCCACGACGAGTGGGGCGAGACCGAGATGGCCCAGCAGTGGTACCGGACGGCGCTTGATGCCGGCGATCACAACGGGGCCTTCAACCTCGGACTGATGGCCGCCGCGCGCGGCCAGGAGGCGATGGCCGAGCAGTGGTACCGCCGCGCGGCGTACGCGGGCCACCGGGAGGCGAGCAACGCGCTGGCGGTGATGCTGCTGAAGCGCGGGGACACTCCCGGTGCCGAGCCGTGGTTCTGCAAGGCGGCCGAGGCCGGTTCCGTGGATGCCGCGTACAACCTGGGCATCCTGCACGCGGATCGCGGCGAGCAGCATCACGCCCAGGAGTGGTACGCCCGGGCGGCGGCCGAGGGCCACGCGGACGCGGCGCTGCAGCTCGGCGTGGCCAAGGAGCGACGCGGGGATCTGGGCGCGGCGGTCGCGCGCTACCGCCAGGCGGCGGAGTGCGGGTCGGTCGAGGGCGCGTTCCGTCTGGCGGTGCTGCTGGAGCGCTGCGAGGACGAGACCGGCGGCCGTGGCGAGGACCCGGAGCGGTGGTACCGCAAGGCGGCCGAGGCCGGGCACGGGCGCGCGCAGGTCCGGATCGGCGTGCGTGCGGCGGAGCGGGGTGAGACGCGGGAGGCGGAGCGGTGGTACCGCGCGGCGGCGGAGGGCGGAAGCCGCAGCGGTGCCTTCAACCTCGGTCTGCTGCTGGCCCGCGAGGGCGGGGAGTCGGAGGCGCTGCGCTGGTACGCGGCTGCGGCGGAGGCCGGGCACGGGCGCGCGGCCCTGCGCCTGGCGCTCGTCGCCGCGCGGCGCGGTGAGCTGCGGGAGGCGCGAGGGTGGTGCCTGCGCGCTGCGGAGTTGGGCCCCGCGGGAGTGACGGAGCGCGCGGAGCGGCTGCTCGAGGCGTTGAGCGCGGAGCTGTCCGCGTAGCGCGCGCGAGCTCGCGGCGGCGGCGCGGGTCAGGCCTTGGCGCAGTCCGGGCAGAGCCCCCGGTAGGTGACCTCGACGCCGGAGATGGTGAAGCCGAAGCGCTCCGCCGCCGGGAGGGCGGTCAGGGCGTCGCCCGAGGGGTGGACGTCGCGGATGGTGCCGCAGGACTCGCAGATGAGGTGCTGGTGGGCGTGGTGCGCGTTGGGGTCGTACCGCTTGGCCCGGCCGTCGGTGGACACCTCCAGCACCTCGCCGAGGGAGACGAGTTCGCCGAGGGTGTTGTAGACCGTCGCGCGGCTGATCTCCGGCAGCAGGTCCGCCGCGCGGGCGTGGATCTCGTCGGCGGTGTAGTGGACGTGGTCGCCGTCCAGGACCTGGGCGACGACCCGCCGCTGCGCGGTCAGCCGCCAGCCGCGGTTGCGAAGCCGTTCCAGCAGGTCACTCATGGGGGGAAGGGTAGCAGGGGCCCGCGGCGCACCCGGAGGCGTCCGTTCCGGTGTGGGTGCCGCCTCAGACGGCGGAGCTCTCCGGCCGGGTGGTGTTCTCGGACTCCGACTCGTCCAGCCACGTCTCGGCCTTCTTCTCCGCGCGGCGCTTGAGCAGCACCAGGCCGACGACACCCAGGGCCGCGACGCCGACGGCGACCCAGCTCACGACGGAGGCGTAGTGCTCGACCTGGTGCCAGCCGGCGCCGGCGAAGTAGCCGAGCAGGACGAAGCCCGTCGCCCAGACGGCGCCGCCGAGGAGGTTCCATCGCGCGAAGGTCCGGTAGGGCATCTCGGAGACGCCGCACAGGCCCGGGACGAGTGCGCGCAGCGCGGCGGCGAAGCGGCCGGCGAAGACGGCCTTGCCGCCGAGGCGTCGGATCAGTTCCTTGCTCTGCCTGATGCTGGCGGGCTTGACGAGCCGCTGGGGTAGCCGGGCGAGCAGGGTGTTGCCCCAGCGCTTGCCGACTGCGTAGCCGATCCCGTCGCCGATGACCGCACCGAGGATCGCCACGAGCAGGACCGCCCACAGTGCCGTGCGCCCGTTGTAGGCCGTCACCCCGCCGATGACGACCGCCGTCTCACCGGGGATCAGAAAGCCCAGGAAGACCGAGGACTCCAGGGCGGGCAGCAGGAAGACGGCGATCAGCACCAGCGTGCCGTTGAGGGCGAGCAGGTGGTCGCTGATCCAGGACACGGGCAGTCCTCGTGGCAGAAGGGGACAGGACGGGACCAGCACACGGTACCGTCCGCCTGTGTAAGCGTGGGGTGAGCAGCGCTACGGCCGCGCTCAGCCCAGGCGCCGCAGCGCCTCGCCGTGGAGCAGGCCGTTGCTGGCCACGGCGTTGCCGCTGCGGACCCCGGGGATGCCGTCGAGCCCGGTGAACCGGCCGCCCGCCTCCTCGACAACGACGCAGCAGGCCGCCATGTCCCACAGGCTCAGCTCGGGCTCGGCGGCGATGTCGACCGCGCCCTCGGCGACCATCATGTAGGACCAGAAGTCGCCGTAGGCGCGGGTGCGCCAGCAGGCGCGGGTGAGGTCGAGGAAGGCGTCCAGCTTGCCGCGCTCCTCCCAGCCGGAGAGCGAGGAGTAGGAGAACGAGGCGTCCTCCACGCGGGAGACCTCCGAGACCTTGATCCGCGAGGCGCGGGTCAGGCTGCGGCCGGTGAACGCGCCGGTGCCGCGGGCGGCCCACCAGCGGCGGCCCAGCGCGGGGGCGGAGACCAGTCCGACGACGGGCTGCTCACCGCCCGGACCGGCCTCTATCAGCGCGATCAGCGTCGCCCACACCGGGACGCCGCGGATGAAGTTCTTGGTGCCGTCGATCGGGTCGATCACCCAGCGGCGCGGCCCTTGGCCGGTGGTGACGCCGTACTCCTCGCCGAGGACGGTGTCGCGCGGTCGCGCCCGGGCCAGGTCGCCGCGGATCAGGTCCTCCACGGTCTTGTCCGCGTCGCTGACCGGCGTGAGGTCCGGCTTGGTCTCCACGGTGAGGTCGAGCGCGCGGAAGCGGTCGAGCGTCACCGAGTCGGCGTGGTCCGCGAGGACGTGGGCGAGGCGCAGATCGTCGGAGTAGTCGGCCATGCCCCGAACAGTAACGATCTCGACCGGCGCGGGCCAGCGCTGTCCACGCCGCGTCGCGCACGGCCGGGGTGCGGTGGGTGCCGGGGGATTGACTTCACCGGGGAGCGCCCCGAGGCTGACAAGCTGACGTGACGTCAGCTCATGTTCGCTGGGGGAGGGATTGCTCGTGAGACCGGTGAAGATCGCGAACATCGCGCAGATCGCACGGAGTGCACGGGGTGCACGGGGTGGCCGGAGACTGGCGCTGGTCCTGGTGGGGGCGGCGGCCCTGGTCCTCGGCGGGCTCGCGCCGACCGGGGCCGGCGTGGCGGCCGCGCACGACCGGGACGACGCGCGGGCGCTGCTGGTCTGCAACGGCAGTACCACGCCGTGTCCACGCACCGACGGCCGCACGCACGTCTACCGGACCGTCCAGGCCGCCGTGGACGCCGCGCACCGTGGTGACTGGGTCCTGATCTGGCCCGGCGTCTACCACGAGAAGGCCACCGCCGACGCGGGCGTGCTGATCACCACGCCGGGCATCCACCTGCGCGGGCTCGACCGCAACAGGGTCGTCGTCGACGGCAGCGACGGCACCGTCGCGCACCCGTGTCCGTCCGCCCCGGCGTTGCAGGACCGGACCGGGCGCAGCGGCATCGTCGTGTCCAAGGCCGACGACGTCTCCGTCGAGAACCTGACTGTCTGCAACTACCTCTCCGGCGCCAACGGCGACGGGGGTAACGAGATCTGGTGGAACGGTGGCGACGGCAGCGGCTCCATCGGCCTGCATCGCTACCGCGGCGCCTACCTGACCGCGACCTCGGGCTACGGCTCGGCCGACGCGAGCGCCCCCATGGCGCAGTACGGGATCTTCGCCTCCAACGCCACCGGCCCGGCGGTCATCGCCCACACCTACGCCTCGAACATGGGCGACTCCGACTACTACGTCGGTGCCTGCCGCAACATCTGCGGGGTGACCCTGACCGACGCGCACGGCCAGAACTCCGCGCTCGGGTTCTCCGGGACGAACTCCGGCGGCTACACGATCCGCGACTCCGAGTTCGACCACAACCGGACCGGAATCGCGCCCAACTCACTGAACAACGACGACGCGCCCCCGCCCCAGGACGGCAGCTGCGTGCGCGCCCCCCAGGCATCGTGCACGTTCATCGAGCACAACTTCATCCACGACAACAACAACCCGAACGCGCCCGTCTCCGGCTTGGCGCCGGTGATCGGCGTCGGGGTGGAGATCTCCGGCGGCCACAACGACACCGTCCGGGACAACCGGATCGAGCGGCAGGGCAGCTGGGGCGTGGTCCTGCACGACTTCCCCGACAGCGAGACCCCGCCGTCGGCCAGTCACTGCCAGGGCGGGGTGCAGCAGCCCGGGGTCTGTCTCTTCCTCGCCTACGGCAACGTCGTCACCGACAACGCGTTCAGCCACGTCGGCTTCTTCGGCAACCCGACCAACGCCGACGTGGCCAACGAGTCGCAGACGGCCCCGCGCAACTGCTTCGCGGGCAACCGCGTGATCGGCGGCGGCGCGCTGACCAGCGACCCGGCGCTGATCCAGAGCGCGGCGGTGGACGGCACCCCGTGCGGGGCCGGCGCGGGTGCCGGCGACAGCGGGCTGCTCTTCGGCGAGCTGGTCTGCGCGGCCGGCTTCGGTCAGTGCCCGGTCCCCGGGGCGTCGTATCCGCAGCGGACCGGGCTGGACCTGGCGCCGATCCGCCCGCAGTCGACGATGCCGCACCCGTGTGCCGGGCTGCCGGAGAACCCGTTCTGCGGTCGGTGAGCGAACCGGGCCTCCGGCTCAGTGGCCGGCGCCGCTGAGCTGGAGGCCGACGACACCGAGCAGGACGAGGGAGATCGAGACCAGCTTCAGCACGGAGACGGCGTCGCCGAGCCAGATCATGCCGATGATCGCGGTTCCGGCTGCGCCGATTCCCGTCCAGACGGCGTAGGCCGGGCCGACGTCGAGGGTCTTCAGGGAGAGGGTCAGCAGGCCGAAGCTGCCGAGGGCGAAGCAGGCGAACCCGACGGTGGGCCAGACCTTGGAGAAGCCGTCGCTGAGCTTGAGACAGACGGCGAAGCCCGTCTCCAGGATCCCCGCGATGATCACCAGCAGCCAGGCCACAGCGCACTCACCCTCCGGGACGGGGACGATCAGTTCCCACCATGATCGACGCGAGGGGCATGGTCGGCATCTCGAGCGGCAGCCCCAGGGGCGCGGAGCTCTGCCGATGTGCGGCTCCGCTCGTGGGCGCGACAATCCCACAGCCTCCGGCCGGGGGGATCCCCTCCCGCCACCGTGAGATCCCGAGCGGGCAGGGCCATCCGCCTCGGGTGGGTTGCTCGCGCACGCGGGTCATCGAGCAGAGCCCCGCGCCCCTGGAGGCGCTACGCGCCTCAGTCGCCTTCGCGGGCTTCGCGGGTGGAGAGGAGGCGGCGGAGGGAGTAGAGGCGGGCCGGGTCGGCGTGGCCGGCGGCCACCCAGGCGTCGAGGGCGCAGTCCGGTTCGTCGTGGGAGCAGGCGCGCGGGCAGTCGGCCGTGCCGGGTTCGAGGTCGGGGAAGGCGTGGATGACGCGGGACGGCTCGATGTGGGAGAGGCCGAAACTGCGGAAACCCGGAGTGTCGATGACCCAGCCGGACTCCTGACCCTTCGCCGCCGGAAGGCGCAGCGCCAGGGCGGAGGTCGTGGTGTGGCGGCCGCGGCCGGTGACCGCGTTGACGTGGCCGGTCTGCCGTTGGCGGTCGGGGACGAGCGCGTTCACCAGCGTGGTCTTGCCCACGCCGCTGTGGCCGATGAACACCGTGGACAGGCCGCGCAGGAACTCCCTGACGGCCTCCGCGCCCTCGGACGCCAGGGATTCGCGGCTGGTCACGACGGAGCGGACGCCCAGCGGGGCGTAGGTCTCCAGCAGTGGCTCGGCCGTGGCGAGATCGGCCTTGGTCAGCACGAGCAGCGGTTCCATGCCCGCGTCGTAGGCGGCGACCAGGCAGCGGTCGATCAGTCGGGGGCGGGGCTCGGGGTCGGCGAGGGCGCAGACGATCGCGAGCTGGTCGGCGTTGGCGACCACGATGCGCTCGTAGGGGTCGTCGTCGTCCGCCGTCCGGCGCAGCACCGAGTCGCGTTCCTCGACCCGGACGATGCGGGCCAGGGAGCCGGCCTCGCCGGACATGTCGCCGACCAGGGCGACCCGGTCGCCGACGACGACACCCTTGCGGCCGAGCTCGCGGGCCTTCATCGCGGAGATCTCCCGCTCGCGCTTGGTGCCCTCGTCGATCAGGCAGGTGAAGCGGCCCCGGTCGATGGTGAGGACCATGCCCTCGGCGGCGTCCTCGTGGGTCGGGCGGATCCGCGTGCGCGGACGCGAACCGCGACGGGACGGGCGGTTGCGGATGTCGTCCTCGTCGGCGTCCTTGCCGTAGCGGCGCATGGCGGTGCTCCTAGCCCTTTCCACCCGCGGCGGCGGTCGGCGTCGACCCTGGCTCGGAGCCGAGCAACTCGGCCCAGAGTTCGGGGAAGTCGGGCAGCGTCTTGGCGGTGGTCGCGATGTTCTCGACCTCGACACCGGGGACCGCGAGCCCGATGACGGCGGCGGCGGTGGCCAGGCGGTGATCCTCGTAGGTGTGGAACACGCCGCCGTGCAGGGGGCGCGGTGCGATCCGCAGGCCGTCCTTGGTCTCGGTCACCTCGCCGCCGAGGGCGTTGAACTCGCGGGCGAGCGCGGCCAGCCGGTCGGTCTCGTGCATCCGCAGGTGGGCGATGCCACGCAGGGTCGTCGGGGAGTCGGCGAGGACCGCGACGGCGGCGACCACCGGGGTCAGCTCGCCGACGGCGTGCAGGTCCGCGTCGATGCCGTGGATCTTGCCGCTGCCGGTGAAGCGGAGGCCGTCGGCTGTGAACTCGGCCGAGCCGCCCATCTGTGTGAACAGATCGCGCAGCTCGTCGCCCGGCTGGCTGGTGCGCCGGGGCCAGTCCCGGACGGTGACCGTGCCGCCGGTGACCAGGGCGGCGGCCAGGAAGGGGGCGGCGTTGGACAGGTCCGGCTCGACCACGACGTCGCGGCCGAGCAGCGCACCCGGCGTGACCCGCCACACGTCCGGTTCGCCGCCGTCCTCCGGCGCGTCGACCTGGGCGCCGGCGGCGCGCAGCATCTCGACGGTCATCCGGATGTGGGGGAGCGAGGGGACGGGGTCGCCGACGTGGCGGACCTCGACGCCGTGCTGGAAGCGGGCGCCCGAGAGGAGCAGCGCGCTGACGAACTGCGAGGAACTGGAGGCGTCGACGGTGACGGTGCCGCCGACCAGGCCGCCGGTGCCGTGGACGGTCATCGGCAGGGCGCCGCGGCCGCCGTCCTCGATGCGGGCGCCGAGCGCGCGCAGCGCCTCGATGACGCCGCCCAGGGGACGCTCGTGCGAGCGCGGGTCGCCGTCGAAGTGGACCGGGCCGTCGGCCAGGGCGGCGACCGGCGGCAGGAAGCGCATCACGGTCCCGGCGTTGCCGACGTCGATCCGGGCCGGTCCGTGCAGCGGGGCGGGCAGCACCCGCCAGGCCTCGCCGCCGCCGGGGACGCCGCTGCTGGAGTTGAGGGTGTCCTCGACCCCCACACCGAGCGCGCGCAGGCCCTCGGCCATCAGCAGGCTGTCGCGGCTGCGCAGCGGGCGCCGCACATAGCCGGGCTGGGAGGCCAGCGCGGCCAGTACGAGGGCGCGGTTGGTCGCGGATTTGGAACCGGGCACGGTGACCACCGCGTCCACGGGGTCGGTCGCGGTCGGGGCGGGCCAGTGCAGCTCGGTCATGAGCACACAGCTTAGGCCCCGAGATGGTCCGTGTTCGGAACGGCGCCGGGGTGGGGGGCTCAGGAACCTAAGGGAGCAGCCAGCGGGCGCCGAGGGCGAGCGCACCGAGGGAGACGACGAGGAAGAGGACCACCCAGAGGAGGCCCGGCAGCCGGGTGAGGCGAGCCAGCTGGTCCGCGTCGGAGTCGTGGGCCTGGCCGCGGGCACGCTTGCTCTGCAGCTCGACCACCGGCCGGACGCCGCCGAGCAGCAGGAAGAAGACGCTGAGGTAGGCGAAGGCGCCCTGCAGTTCCGCGCCGCCGAACCAGGAGACGGCGAAACAGAGCACACCGGTTGTGAGCACGGTCAACACACCGAACGCGTTCCGGACCTCGATCAGCACGCCGAGCAGCAGCGCGACCACCGCCCACAGCAGGGCCGTGGTGTGACCGGCCGAGAGCAGCCAGGCACCGCCGAGGCCGAGCAGTGACGGGGCGGTGTAGCCGGCGGCGGCTGTGAACACCATGCCGGGGCCGTAGGGCTTGCCGGAGGAGACGGTCAGCCCGCTGGTGTCCGAGTGAAGCCGGATGCCGTGCAGGCGCCGCCGCATGAGCAGGGCGACGAGGGCGTGCCCGCCCTCGTGCGCGATGGTCACCACGTTCCGGCTGAGCTGCCAGACCGCGCGCCAGCCGACGGCGACCAGCGCGACCGCGGCCATGGCCCAGACCAGGGCGGAGCTCGGCGCGGCCTGGGTGCCGGTGACCTGGTCCCAGACCTGGCTGATGCTGTGCGGCTGCATGGTGCGGTGTCCCTGCTTCCCGATGGGTGGGCCGGATGGGGGCGGCGGACGAGGCGTGCAGCCTCGCACACGGGGACGCCGCGGGGCCAGGCTGCGGTTCTGGCGGGCACGGCTCCAGCGGAGCTCAGGCCGAGCCCGGGGGTTACGGCCCCGTTCCGCGTGTCCACCTGGCAAGGTGGAACCCATGTGCGGACGGTATGCGTCGAGTCGGAAGCCCGAGGACCTGGTCGAGCTCTTCGAGGTGAAGAGCTGGAGCGCGCAGGAGACCCTCGACGCGGACTACAACGTGGCGCCGACCAAGGACGTCTACGCGGTGCTGGAGCGTCCCGTCCGCGACCTCGGCCCGGACCCGGTGCGGCAGCTGCGGGTGCTGCGCTGGGGTCTGGTCCCCTCCTGGGCGAAGGAGCCGGGTGTGGGCGTGAAGATGTTCAACGCCCGGGCCGAGACGGTTCACGAGAAGCCGGCCTACCGCCGGGCGTTCACGACGCGTCGCTGCCTGCTGCCCGCCGACGGCTACTTCGAGTGGCACACCCCCGAGAAGGAGCCGGGCCAGAAGAAGGCGCCGAAGAAGCAGCCGTACTTCGTGACGCCGAAGGACGGTGCCGGGATCGCCTTCGCGGGGCTGTACGAGTTCTGGCGGGACCGGACCGTCCCCGAGGACGACCCTGCGGCCTGGCTGACCACCTGCACGGTGATCACCGTCGCCGCGGAGCCGGAGCTGGAGCGGGTGCACCCGCGGATGCCGCTGATCCTGCCGCGGGACCGCTGGGACGACTGGCTGGACCGTTCCCTGACCGAGCCGGACGAGCTGCAGTCGCTGCTGGCGCCGCCGACGCCCGGGCTGATGGAGCTGCGGCCGGTGGGCGCGGCGGTCGGCAACTTCCGCAACAACGGGCCCGAGCTGCTGGACCGGGTCGAGCCGGAGGCCGCGTCCGTGGAGACGCTCTTCTGAGCGTCTCGGCGAGCGTCGCCGCGGGCGCCGCGTGAGGGCCGCGGGCGGGGAATGAACGCGCGGGCCCACTGGTTGAGTCCACTGACAGGATCGAGTCGGATCATCGCCGTCAGTGGAAGGCAGCTCATGGTCGCAGCAGCATGCCCGGCCCGCCCGGAGGAGACCGCGCAGGCGTTGCTCGCCTGGGCGGAGTGGCCTGTCGCGGGCGGAACCGCGCCGAGCCCGATAGTCTCCTTGGCGAGTACGCACGGCATCGCTGAGGAGGTGGGTCCGGTCGCCGAGAAGGACACCGAGGAGACCGAGGCGGAGCGCTCACAGCGCTTCGAGCGGGACGCTCTGGGCTACCTGGACCAGCTCTACTCCGCGGCCCTGCGGATGACGCGCAACCCGGCCGACGCCGAGGATCTGCTCCAGGAGACCTTCGTCAAGGCGTTCGCCTCCTTCCACCAGTTCCGCGAGGGCACCAACCTCAAGGCCTGGCTGTACCGCATCCTGACGAACACGTTCATCAACTCCTACCGGAAGAAGCAGCGCGAGCCGCAGCGCACCGGTGCGGACGAGATCGAGGACTGGCAGCTGGCACGGGCCGAGTCGCACATGTCGACGGGCCTGCGGTCGGCGGAGGCGCAGGCGCTGGACCACCTCCCGGACAGCGACGTGAAGGAAGCCCTTCAGGCGATCCCTGAGGAGTTCCGGATCGCGGTGTATCTCGCGGATGTCGAGGGCTTCGCGTACAAGGAGATTGCCGACATCATGGGGACACCCATCGGTACGGTGATGTCCCGTCTCCACCGCGGACGCCGACAGCTGCGGTCCCTGCTGGAGGACTACGCCCGTGACCGCGGGTTGGTCCCGGCCGGAACTGGCACGGGGGATGACCGGAAAGGCGCGGACTCATGAGCTGCGGCAACCACCACGACACTCCGTGCGAGGACGTGCTCGACCACCTGTACGAGTACCTCGACAACGAGATGGGCGCAGCGGAGTGCGCGAAGCTGCGTGAGCACCTCGACGAGTGCAGCCCGTGCCTGGACAAGTACGGGCTCGAGCAGGCGATCAAGGCGCTGGTGAAGCGCAGTTGCGGTTGTGACACCGCGCCGGCCGACCTGCGCGGCAAGGTGCTCGCCCGCATCGAGCGGATCCGTGCGGGTCTGCCGGTCGAGGGCGACGTGCTGGCGGAGCCGACGCCGGCACCTGCGACGCAGGAGTAGTCCGCTCGATGCGCGCGGAGTAGCCGCACCACCCCTGCGGGGTGCCGTGTGAAGAAATGGTGCTGCTCGCGCCGCTTCAAGGCCGTGGGCCTGGGTAATCAGTCACCCGATCGTGGAGTTTTTCGCCGAACGTCCGCTGTCGTGCGGTCGCTGTGCGATGAACTGAGGCTGGGCCTGGGGACCATGGCGAAAGCGGAGCGGAGTCGGTGGCGGAGGCGGGCGGACAGCTCCTGGCGCGCGGGGGGCGGTTCTACGCGGCGGCGGTGATCGTCGCAGCGGCGGTGTGCGTCGCGGTCTGCGGGGTCGGTGCGGGGCCCTGGAGCCGGGTCGCGGTGCTGGCGGCGCTCCACGTGGCGTGCGAGTGGCTGGTGCGGCGTCAGGCCAGGGTTGACGGAACGGGGTTGGGCGGAGCGACCGGCCGTCCGGACGCGGCGGCCGCGGGTGCGCGGTGGGCGGCTTCCTTCCCGGTGCTGCTCGCGGCGGCGCTGCTGCTGCGGCCGGGAGTCGCAGCGCTGGTCCCGGTGGTGGGCGCGGTGCTCGCGCCCGCGGCGGCGCCACGGGCGCTGCGCCGGGCCTGGAACGCGGCGCAGCTCGCCCTGGCGACGTGTGCGGCGGCCGCCGTCTTCCGGGGGCTCGGCGGGCGAGCGGAGCTGGCGCGGCATCAGTTCCCGGAGGTGCTGGGGCCGACGGTGCTGGCGGCGCTCGCGTTCTGCGTGGTCTCCGGGGTGCTCGCGGCGGGTATCCGGATCACCGCGGAGCGGGCCGATCCGCGCACGGTCTGGGGCGGGGTGCTGCTGCGCTCGTTGGTGCCGTGCCTCGGGTACGGCCTGATCGGGCTGATGATGGCGGTGCTGTGGCAGGGGCGGTACGGCGTCTTCTCGGCCGTGCTGGTGCTGCTGCCGCTCACCGTGTGCTCGTGGGTCTTCGCGCAGTTCCAGCGGGAGGAGGCCGCGCACCAGGCGACGGTCAGCGCGTTGGTGCAGGCGGTGGAGATCAAGGACGAGTACACGCGCGGCCACAGTGAGCGGGTGAGCCGCGCCTCCGTACTGATCGCCAGGGAGCTGAGGCTGCCGGAGGAGCGGGTCGTGTCGCTGCGGATCGCCGGGGTGCTGCACGACATCGGCAAGCTGGGCGTCCCGACGCGGGTGCTGCGCAAGAGCGGCCCGCTGACGGACGACGAGCACGAGGCTGTGCAGCTGCATCCGACGTTCGGGCACGAGATGGTGCGCGGCATCGGGTTCCTCGGGGAGGCGCGGGAGGGCATCCTGCACCACCACGAGCGGATGGACGGACGCGGCTACCCCTCCGGGCTGAGCGGGGACCGGATCCCGGAGTTCGCCCGGGTGATCGCGGTGGCGGACGCGTTCGACTCGATGACCTCCACCCGCTCCTACCGGCGCGGACGGCCGGTGGAGGAGGCGGTGACGGAGCTGGAGCGCTGCGCGGGCACGCAGTTCGACCCGGTGATGGTCACCGCGCTGGTCCGTGCGGTCCGCCGCCACGGGTGGAGTCCGACCGGCCCGCGGCCGGGGGACGAGTCCGTCCCGGATCTGCCACTCGGCATCCGTGAGCCCACCCGCGAGCCCGGCGGCGGACCCGCCCGCGAGCCCGGTCGTGAGCCCAGCCACATCGGCCTGGCCGGATGAGCCCCGGCGAGTCACCCACACCCCGCCGACCCGCCGCCGCGGGGCCCCCGCGCCCACAACGGCCCCACGCGGCCGAACCCCCCGCCGCCGCCCACGGCGCTCCCGCGCCCCCTGCCGTACCCCAGAGCGTTCCCGCGCCTCTTGCCGTACCCCAGAGCGTTCCCGCTCCGGGCGCAGCCCCGGCTGTGCCGGTCGGCCCACGGCCGGGGCAGCCCACGGCCGCCGAGCCGGGCGGCGTCCCCGAACCCCCCGCCACAGCCCCCGGCGCTTCCGCGCCTCCCGCCGTACCCCAGAGCGTTCCCGCTCCGGGCGCAGCCCCGGCTGTGCCGGTCGGCCCACTGCCGGGACAGGCCCCGGCCGCCGCGCCGGGCGGCGTCCCCGCGCCTCCTGCCGCAGCCCACGGCGTCCCCGCGCCTCTTGCCGTACCCCAGAGCGTTCCCGCGCCTCTTGCCGTACCCCAGAGCGTTCCCGCTCCGGGCGCAGCCCCGGCTGTGCCGGGCGGCCCCCTGCCGGGGCAGCCCACGGCCGCCGAGCCGGGCGGCGTCCCCGAATCCCCCGCCACAGCCCCCGGCGTTCCCGCGCCTCCCGCCGTACCCCAGAGCGTTCCCGCTCCGGGCGCAGCCCCGGCTGTGCCGGTCGGCCCACTGCCGGGACAGGCCCCGGCTGCCGCGCCCGGCGGCGCTCCAGTGCGGCCCGCCGCAGCTCAGGGCGCTGCCGGGCCGGGCGCCGCGTCGGTTTTCCCAGCTCCGGCCTCCGCGCCCCCCGCAGGGGCTCTGTCGCATGCCGCCGTCGCGGCGGGCGGTGGGCCGGGGCGGGGGTGGCTGCCGAGGCAGCAGGGCGGGGTGGGGGTTGCGCCGGGTGGGGGACTGCGGGCGCGAGGGCGGCGGAGGAGGGCGGGGATCCATGCCGGGGCCGCGCTGCTCGTGCTCGCCTCACTCGGGTGGGTCAGCGTCTTCGGGTTCGTCGAGCCGTGGATCGCGGTGGCGTTCGGGGTGCTGATCGCGCTCGGGGAGGTGGTGCGTACTCCTCTGCCGGGGGAGCGGGACCAGGCGCCGCTCGGGGCGGCCGGCGCGCTGGGCTACGCGCTGCTGGGCAGCCTCGCCGGGGAGCGGACGCACCACGGCGTCGCGCAGGTCGTCGTGGTGTGGGTCACGGCCGCGTTGGTGGGGGCCGTGCCGGCGCTGGTGCGCGGGCGGCGACCGAACGCCGACTCGGCCGCGCGGCGGGTGCTGGCGGTCGGCTTCGCCGCCCTGCTGTTCCAACCCCTCTACAACCGCGGGACGCTGCTGCGGCACGGCCTGGACCACGGGCCCGGCTACGCCGCCTGCATCGCGGCCTGTGCCGCGCTCTCGGCCGGTGTGGACGTCTGCCTGGCGGCGCTGCTCGCGGACGCCCCGCTGCGGCGGGCGGTGCGGGACGAGGCGACGGCGCTGCTGCGGATCGGATCGGCGGTCGCGGCCACCGGTGTGGTGATCGCCATCGCGGCGGGGGAGATCGGGCTGTGGGCGCTGCCCCTGTTCTCGGTTCCGCTGCTGCTGGCCCAGGCGGGGTTCCGCCGCTACGCGGCGATCCGGGCGACGCAGCGGCAGACCATCGCCAGCCTGGCCCGCGCGACCGAGGTGGCCGGCTACACCCTGCCCGGCCACGCGCACCGGGTCGCCGTGCTCGCGCGCGGCGTGGGGCGTGAACTCGGGCTCAGTGACCACGAGTTGTTGCTGCTGGAGTACGCGGCGCTGATGCATGACATCGGTCAGCTCTCGCTGGTGGACCCGATCCCCGGCGGGGCGACGGCGCTGCTGCACGAGGAGGAGCAGCGCCGGATCGGGAGGCTGGGCAGCGAGGTGATCCGGCGGACCGGGGTGCCGCCGGAGGTGGCCGAGATCGTGGCCCGGGCGGCGGAGCCGTACCGGGGGGCGGACGGCGGCGTGGACGCGGAACTGCCGCTGTCGGCGCGGATCGTCCGGGTGGCCAACGCCTACGACGACCTCGCCTGCGACGACCCGGGCCCGGCGCGGCGTGAGGAGGTGCTGGCCCAGTTGCGGGCGGGGACGGAGCGCGACTACGAGCCGCGCGTGGTGGAAGCGCTGGCCCGTGTCTGTCCACGGATCGCCGGGTAGGCAGCGGGCGAGGGGGTGCACGTGGTTGGATGCAGAGGCAGGGCCTTGCGGGTCCATGTGTCGACCTGTGGATGTGGCAACGCAACGTGTGCACGCCCTTGGCGTAGCGGGTACGCCGGGCGCTGGGACCGACAAGCGGCAGGCTGAGGTGAAGATCTTCAATCGAGCACGGCAGAGGCCGTCCGCCAGCTGGCGGCAGACCACCGACCGCGCCTTCACGCTCATCGGGGACGGTCGCCTCGACGACGCCGGCGCATTGCTGGTCCGTGCGACGGACCTGGAGCCCTGGCTCTCCGACTCGTGGTTCAACCTGGCGTTGCTGCACAAGTTCCGCCGGGACTGGGACCAGGCGCGGGCGGCCGGGCTGCGCGCGGTCGCCCTGCTGGACCGCGGCAGCGGCGCCGGAGCGCCCGACTGGTGGAACCTGGGCATCGCGGCCACGGCGCTCCAGGACTGGGCGCTGGCCCGCCGGGCCTGGCAGGCCTACGGCCTGCGCGTCCCGGCCGGGGACGGCCCGGTCAGCCTGGACTTCGGCACGACGCCGGTCCGGCTCTCCCCGGAGGGGGAGTCCGAGGTGGTGTGGGGCAGACGCCTGGACCCGGCGAGAGTCGAGGTGCTGAGCATCCCGCTGCCGTCCTCCGGGCGGCGCTGGGGCGAGGTGGTCCTGCACGACGGCTCCGCGCACGGCGAGCGGGTCGCGGACGGGGTGCCGTTCCCCGTCTTCGACGAGATCGAGCTGTGGGCGCCGTCCCCCGTTCCGACCCATGTGGTGCTGCTGCAGGCGGCCACGGAGGGTGACCGGGACGAGCTGGAGCGGCTGGTCTCCGAGGCCGGGTACGCGGCGGAGGACTGGACCTCGTCGGTGCGGCTGCTCTGCCGGGCCTGTAGCGAGAGCCGGATGACGGCGGACGACGGGCACAGCGGCGCGCACGACCCGCACGACGACGGGCCGCTCGGACGGCTGAGCCACCACGCGCAGGGGGAACTGTGGGTTCCCGAGCGTGAGTGCGGTCTCGCCGCGCCGGCGGGGCTGGTGGGGGAGCTGCTGGACCGCTGGGTGATGGCGGCGCCGGGGCGCCGGGCCTACCGGGACCTGGAAGAAGTCTGCTGAGCTGCCACGTACCCTGTGAGCGAAGAGCAGAGCATCGTTGAAGGCGAGAGCATGTCGGAAGAGCAGTTGGAAGAGCCGCAGCAGGTGATCGGGGAGGAGCCGGACACCTCGCGTGGCACCGCGCGGCCCATCACGGTGGTCGGCAACCCGGTCCTGCACCACGCGTGTGCCATGGTGACCGAGTTCGGGCCGGAGCTGCACGCGCTGATCGACGACATGTTCGTCAGCATGTACGCCGCCGAGGGTGTGGGTCTGGCCGCGAACCAGATCGGGGTCGCGCAGCGGGTCTTCGTCTACGACTGCCCGGACGACGACAACGTGCGTCACATCGGCGTCGTCGTGAACCCGGTCCTGGACGACCTGGAGCCGTCACGGCGGGTGCTGGACGACGGCAACGAGGGCTGTCTGTCGGTGCCGGGCGCGTACGCCGAGCTGGCGCGGCCCGACCTCGCGATCGTGCGTGGTCAGGACAGGGACGGCAAGGACGTCGTGGTGGAGGGCACCGGTTTCTTCGCGCGCTGCCTGCAGCACGAGACGGACCACCTGAACGGCTACCTCTACATCGACCGCCTCTCCAAGCGCGACCGCAAGGACGCGCTGCGGCAGATGGAGGAGAAGCAGCCGCGGTACGAGGTCGTTCCGAACGAGTAGGACCAGGGCCGCACACGGCGAAGGGCGTTCACCCACCTGGGTGAACGCCCTTCGCCGTGTGCGGCCCTGCGTTGCGTTGCCTGCGTTCCGTTCCTAGAAGTCGTCGTCGAAGGAGACCGAGCCCTCGACGGCGATCTGGTACGCGGAGACGCGGCGTTCGAAGAAGTTCGTCAGCTCCTGGACGTTCTGCAGCTCCATGAAGCCGAACGGGTTCTCCGAGCCGTAGCGGATCGGCAGGCCGAGGCGGGCCAGGCGCTGGTCGGCCACGCACTCCAGGTACTGCCGCATGGACTCGGTGTTCATGCCGGGCAGACCCTCGCCGCACAGGTCCTGGGCGAACTGGAGCTCGGCCTCGACGGCCTCCTCCAGCATGGCGGTGACCCGCTTGCCGAGCTCCTCGTCGAACAGGTCGGGCTCCTCGGCCCGGACGGTGTCGACGACACGGAAGGCGAAGTCCATGTGCATGGACTCGTCGCGGAAGACCCAGTTGGTGCCGGTCGCCAGGCCGTGCAGCAGGCCGCGGCTGCGGAACCAGTACACGTACGCGAAGGCGCCGTAGAAGAACAGGCCCTCGATGCACGCCGCGAAGCAGATCAGGTTGAGCAGGAAGCGGCGGCGGTCCTCCTTGGACTCCAGCGCGTCGATCTTCTCCACGCTGTCCATCCAGCGGAAGCAGAACTGGGCCTTCTCGCGGATGGAGGGGATGCTCTCCACCGCGTCGAACGCGGCCGCGCGGTCCTCCGGGTCGGGGAGGTAGGTGTCCAGCAGGGTCAGGTAGAACTGGACGTGCACGGCCTCCTCGAACAGCTGGCGCGACAGGTACAGGCGCGCCTCCGGGGAGTTGATGTGCTTGTAGAGCGTCAGCACCAGGTTGTTGGAGACGATCGAGTCGCCGGTCGCGAAGAACGCGACCAGACGGCCGATCATGTGGCGCTCGCCCTCGCTGAGCTTGGCCAGGTCCGCGACGTCGGAGTGGAGGTCGACCTCCTCCACGGTCCAGGTGTTCTTGATGGCGTTGCGGTAGTGCTCGTAGAAGTCCGGGTAGCGCATCGGGCGGAGCGTCAGCTCGAAGCCCGGGTCCAGGATGTTCTTCTTGTTCTTGTTCTCGGCAGGGGTGCTCATTACTGGCAGGCCTCGCAGGACTCGGGGTTCTCCAGGGAGCAGGCGACGGCTTCCGCCTCCGCCACGACCTGGGTGGTGGCCGCGCGGGCGATCCGGGTCGCCGGGCGCGAGCGCAGGTAGTACGTGGTCTTCAGGCCGACCTTCCAGGCGTACGCGTACATCGAGCTGAGCTTGCCGATGGTGGGCGCGGCCATGAACAGGTTCAGCGACTGGCTCTGGTCCAGGTACGGCATGCGGGCCGCGGCCAGGTCGATCAGCGCGCGCTGCGGGAGCTCCCAGGCGGTGCGGTAGAGGCGCTTGTACTCCTCCGGCAGGTCGGTGATCTCCTGGGCGGAGCCGTTGCCCTCGCGCAGCTCCTCGCGGGTGATCGCGTTCCACAGGCCCAGGCGCTTGAGGTCCGCCACCAGGTACGGGTTGACCTGAAGGAACTCGCCCGACAGCGTCTCGCGCTTGAAGAGGTTGGAGACCTGCGGCTCGATGCACTCGTACACGCCTGCGATCGACGCGATGGTCGCGGTCGGGGCGACGGCGAGCAGCAGCGCGTTGCGCAGGCCGGTGGTGGCGACACGGGCACGCAGCGCGTCCCAGCGGGCCGGCCACTGGGTGGTCACCGGGAAGTGGTCGATGTGGAGCTCGCCGCGGGCGGCGCGCGTCTCGTCGTAGGCCTCGTGGCGGCCGAGGCGCTCGGCCAGGTCGCAGCTGGTCTCGTAGGCGGCCAGCATGATCCGCTCGGAGATCTTCGTCGAGAGCGCCTTGGCCTCGGCGGAGTCGAACTCCAGCCGCAGCTTGAAGAAGACGTCCTGGAGACCCATCATGCCCAGGCCCACCGGGCGCCAGCGGGAGTTGGACGTCCCGGCCTCGGGGGTCGGGTAGAAGTTGATGTCGATGACCCGGTCGAGGAAGGTCACCGCGGTGCGGACGGTCGCGTCGAGGCGCTCCCAGTCGATCTCGCCGTGTCCGTCCACGAACGCGCCGAGGTTGACCGAGCCGAGGTTGCAGACGGCGGTCTCGGAGTCGTCGGTGACCTCGAGGATCTCGGTGCACAGGTTGGAGGAGTGGACCGTGCGGCCGGGCAGCGCGGTCTGGTTGGCGGCGCGGTTGGAGGCGTCCTTGAAGGTCATCCAGCCGTTGCCGGTCTGCGCGAGGGTGCGCATCATCCGGGCGTAGAGGGTGCGGGCCGCGATGGTGCGGACGGCCTTGCCGGCCTGCTCGGCCTTGACGTAGGCGGCGTCGAACTCGGCGCCCCACAGGTCGACCAGCTCGGGCACGTCGCCGGGGGAGAAGAGCGACCACTCGGTGTCGGCGTCGACGCGGCGCATGAACTCGTCCGGGATCCAGTGCGCCAGGTTGAGGTTGTGGGTGCGGCGCGCCTCCTCACCGGTGTTGTCGCGCAGCTCGAGGAACTCCTCGATGTCCGCGTGCCAGGTCTCCAGGTAGACGCAGGCCGCGCCCTTGCGGCGACCGCCCTGGTTGACGGCGGCGACGGAGGCGTCGAGCGTGCGCAGGAACGGGACGATGCCGTTCGACTGGCCGTTGGTGCCGCGGATCAGCGACCCGCGGGAGCGGACGCGGGAGTAGGACAGGCCGATGCCGCCGGCGTGCTTGGACAGGCGGGCGATCTGCGCGTAGCGGCTGTAGATCGAGTCCAGCTCGTCGAGCGGGGAGTCCAGCAGGTAGCAGGAGGACATCTGCGGGTGCCGGGTGCCGGAGTTGAACAGCGTCGGCGAGCTGGGCAGGTAGTCCAGGCGGCTCATCAGCCGGTACAGCTCGGCGACCTCCGCGACGGACGCGGCGTCGCCGCCGACCTCCAGGCCGCAGGCCACGCGCAGCATGAACTGCTGCGGGGTCTCCACGACCTGGCGGGTGATCGGGTGGCGCAGCAGGTAGCGGGAGTAGACCGTGCGCAGGCCGAAGTACTCGAAGCGGTCGTCGCCCTGCGGGTCGACGACGGCGTCGAGGGCGTCGGCGTGGGCGGCGACGAAGTCGGCGGTGGCGTCGCCGATCAGGCCCTCGCGGTGGCCGACGGCCACGGACGCGGCGAAGCAGGTGGCACCCTGCCCGGCGGCCTCCTCGCGGATCTCCTCGGCCAGCAGGCGCGCGGCGAGGCGCGAGTACTGCGGGTCCTCGGCGATGAGTGAGGCGGAGGCCTCCATGGCCAGGCCCCGCAGCTCGGCGTAGTCGGCCCTGGCGCTGCGGCCGCGCAGTGCGGCGGCGGCGACGCGGCCGGGGTCGACGGCGGGCAGGTCGACGGAGCGCTCGGTCAGGGTGACCAGCAGGGCGGTGCCGGGGGCGTCCCCGCCCGCGTCGGATCCGGGGGCGGATTCCCGTGCGGGCTGGGGCAGGGTGGGGACGGCGGTGTCCGTCATGTACGCGCTCGCTCCTCGTTGGCGGCCGGTGGCTGAGGGTGGTGCTCGGGTGCTCAGTCGGACCACGTGAGAAGGCAGGCGGAAGCAGGGCAGCATGAAGCCAACCCGTCGGCCCACCCACGAGGCCCGGCGTTGCGGCGCCCACGGCCGGGCAGGCCGGGGCGCGCTGACGGCAGGTCGTCGGACTCGCGGGCAGGCCCGATCCAGGCCGGATCGGCGCTCGCTCACCGTTGCGGGGCAGCCCCGGAATTCCACCGGGTTCCCCTGCGTCGACAGCGAGCATGAGCATACATCTAGGGGCGAGCGCGGCGCGCACCACCACATGTTGTGTCGTGCCGGGTGTGTCGCGTAGTCGTTCGACTACGCGGGCCCACCTGGGAGCGTCACGCAGGCGAGCCGTCCAGCTCCAGTGCGTAGGTGAAGAGATGGACCCCGGGGACGGGCGACCAGTCGCGATCGGGGGTGCGGACGAAGCCGAGGCGCTCGTAGATCCGGTGCGCGTAGGTCATCTGCCGCTGCGAGGACATGACGATGCGCGGCAGCTCCAGCTCCCGTGCGCGGGCGATGACGGCGTGGACCATCAGTTCGCCGATGCCGCGTCCGCGGGCCGTCGGCTCCGGGGAGACGGCCAGCATCCGGAACTCGCCCTCGCGGCCGTGTGCGAGGTCCGCGTACGGGGAGCCGGGCGGGGCGAAGGTGACCGAGCCGAGCACTGCTCCGTTCTCCTCGTCCACGGCGACCATCAGCTCCGCCTTCTCGGCCCGGTCCCGGGGGTCGCGCAGCAGCTTGGCGTAGTCGCCGTCGCGCTCGGTGTGGCCGTCGGTGATGAAGGCCTCGGCGACGAGGTGACCTGCGGCGTCGTATTCGGCGGGCTGGGCGGTGCGGACGATGATGCTCATCCCTGAAGTCTGCCTGACGCCTCCGGGGGGCTCGGGTGGGGGTCGCCGGAAGGCGCGACGGAGGGTGACGTGCCATGGTCGTTGAGTGATGAACGGGATGAGCCGGCGACGCGTCGGCGCTGTGGTGGCCGGAGCGATAGCCGCGGGAGCGTTGGCTGTGCTGCCCGTGTCGGCGGCACAGGCGGCACAGGCGGCACCGGCTCCCGCGTGCGCCGGGGCGGCCCGGTCGAACCCGGTGGCGGTGACCCTCGGCGGCGTCCGCTCCGCGTACCCGGTGGGCGGACCGTGGACGAGCATGCGGCTGACGCTGCGCAACCGCACCCGCGCCGTCTGCGGCCGGCTCGATCCGGTGCTGGTCTACGGCGCGCGCAACCGGACCCTGCGCCGCGACGCGGTCCGCCTGGAGACACTGACCGGCAACCGCTGGCGCGCCGTGCCGCTGCGGACGGCGCTGGGCGAGCTCACCGGCGCGGTCGGCCCGGCCCAGGGACTGCGGCTGCGCCCGGGCGCGTCGGTGACCCTCACGGTGCGCATGCGGTTCACCCGGAGCGCGCCGCGCGGGCAGTGGCTTTCCCTGGCCGTCGCATACGCCCCGATGGAGGCGAAGGGCACCAGCGTCGACTGGCCGGTCGGGGTGACGAACCCGGCGTACTTCCGGGTGGTCCCGGCGCGGCGCACGCATCGGGCCGCCTAGGTTCCGCCGAGGCCGCGCCGACCGCGCGGAGCGTCCCGCCGCTCAGCCCTCGGTCAGGTGCGGGCGGATGTTCCAGCAGTCCAGTGTGAGGGCTCCCTTCGCGTCGCGGAGCCAGCGGGTGACCGAGGTGTTGGCGACCGCGCCGTCACGGGCCAGGGTGGTGAGATCGGTCTCCTGGAGGTCGTCGATGACGTGCCGCAGCAGCATCACCACCGCGTCGTGGGCGACCACCAGGACGCGGCGGTCGGGTTCCGCCTCGTAGAGGTCGCGCAGCGCGCTGCGGACGCGCAGGGCGACGTCGGAGTGCGACTCGCCGCCCGGGGGGCGCCAGCGCAGTTCGCCGAGCAGACGGCGGCGGGCCGCCTCCTCGGGGTGGCGCAGCTCGATCGCCGCGGAGGTGAGCATCTCCAGCAGGCCCAGTTCGCGGTCGCGCAGACGTTCGTCGGTGCAGAGCTCGGGCAGCGGGAGCCCGGCCCGGTCCAGCTCCTCGACGACGAGTGCCGCGGTCTGCTGGGTGCGCAGGTAGGGAGAGACCCAGAGGCTGTGCGGCAGCCCGTCGTCGCCGCGGCCGGCGAGCCAGCGGCCGAGCGCCCGCGCCTCCTCGCGGCCGAGCTCGGTCAGCGGGAGGTCGGCGTCGCGGCAGCTGATGCCCACGTCCAGCGCGCCCACCGCCTCCGCGGCATGGAAGGCGGCGTTCGCGGTGCTCTGGCCGTGGCGGACGGCGGTCAGTGACAGGGGGCCGGGCAGCGCGGGGAACAGCCGCCTCGGCGCCGTGCGCAGGGCTCCCGGGCTTCGGTCCGTCGGTGCTTGGTCGGTCAGTGACACGTCGCCCCCTGGGGATCGACTGGGCCCGCCGCGGGAGTGCGAACGGGCCGCCGTCCCAGTGTGCGGGAGCGGGCGGCCCGTTCTAAGGGCGCATCAGGTGGTGACGGGGGCGATCACCTCAGGACCGTGCTCCGGGTCGCCGCTGACCGGTGTTTTGTCCTCGACGTCGGCGGTGTAGTCGGCGGTGACCGTCTCGTCGACGCCCTCCGGGGACTTCACGGCCTTCAGGAGCAGGGTGAGCACGACCGCGATGGCCAGGTTCAGTGCGAGCGCGGTCACGCCGATGTAGCCGATCTGGCCGATCACCGGGATGTTGGCGGCGCTGCCACCGAAGTGCGAGCCGGGCTTGCCGGCGGCGGCGACTCCGTAGGCCTTCCAGGTGCCGTAGGCCATGCCGGCCGCCCAGCCGGCGAGCAGCGCCCAGCGGTGGAACCACCGGGTGAACAGCCCGCCGACGATCGCCGGGAAGGTCTGCAGGATCCAGATGCCGCCCAGCAGCTGGAGGTTGATCGAGAACTGCTTGTCGATGCCGAGCACGAAGCCCAGTGCGCCGAGCTTGACCACCAGGGAGACCAGCTTGGCCACCTTGGTCTCCTGCGCCGGGGTGGCGTCCGGCTTCAGCAGGTCCTTGTAGATGTTGCGGGTGAACAGGTTCGCGGCGGCGATGGACATGATCGCCGCGGGCACCAGCGCGCCGATGCCGATGGCGGCGAAGGCGACGCCGGCGAACCAGCTCGGGAACATCTGCTGGAACAGCTGCGGGATGGCGAGCTGGGAGTTGTAGCCCTTGACGCCCTTGCCCACGCCGGCCGAGATCGCCATGAAGCCCAGCAGTGAGAGCAGGCCCAGCATCAGCGAGTAGGCCGGCATGACGGCCAGGTTGCGGCGCACGGTGAGCCGGTTCCTGGCGGCCATCACGCCGGTGGCCGAGTGCGGGTACATGAACAGGGCCAGCGCCGAGCCGAGGGCCAGGGTGGCGTACGACCACTGGGCCTGCGGTCCGGGGATCATCGAACCGCGGGGCTTGCCCGTGGCGGGGTTGGTCCTGGCCATGGCGGTGGCGGCGTCGTGGAAGATGTGGCCGTAGCCGCCGAGCCGGATCGGGATGTAGATGATCGCGACCAGGACCACGACGTAGACCAGGGTGTCCTTGACGAAGGCGATCAGCGCGGGGGCGCGCAGGCCGGAGCTGTAGGTGTAGGCCGCCAGCACCGCGAACGCGATGAGCAGCGGCAGGTCCTTGCCGAAGCTGCTGCTGCCGCCGACGTGCAGCGTGTCCAGCACCGCCTGGATGCCGACGAGTTGCAGCGCGATGTAGGGCATGGTGGCGAGGATGCCGGTGAGGGCGACGGCCACCGCGACGCTCTTGCTGCCGTAGCGGCCGCGGGCGAAGTCGGCGAGGGTGACGTAGCCCTTGCGCCGGGCCACGGACCAGAGCCTGGGCAGGAAGAGGAAGACCAGCGGCCAGGCGATGATCGTGTAGGGCACGGCGTAGAAGCCCTGCGCGCCCACGCCGTAGATCAGCGCCGGAACGGCGATGAAGGTGTAGGCGGTGTAGAGGTCCCCGCCGAGCAGGAACCAGCTGATCACGGTGCCGAAGCTGCGGCCGCCGAGGCCCCACTCGTCCAGGTGCTCGGCGTTGTCCGGCCTGCGCCAGCGGGCGGCGACGAAGCCGATCACGGTGACCAGCAGGAAGAAGAGAACGAAGACGGTCAGGGCCGTCCAGTCGGTCTTCACGCCTGATCACCCCCACGAGCGACGCGCAGGGCCTTGCGCTGCTTCTCCTCACGGGTGAACAGGACGTAGGCGATGCCGGTCATCAGCGCCGACAGGATCACCCACAGGAGCTGGTACCAGTAGAAGAACGGGATCCCGACGAAGGTCGGCGTGAGGGTCGCATACGAGCCGACCCAGAGCAGTGCGACGAAGGGTGCGGCCAGCAGCACCGCGCAGACCACGCGCACGGGCGTGACCAGCGCAAGCCTGGCCTCCGGAAGTTGTGGCATGAAACGGCAGCTCCCCCATGAGTCGTTGACGGTTTGTTGATCAACGGATCACAGGGGAGGCTAGACCTTTGCCGCGCTCACGTCACGAGGGTGCGCGAACCTTTCACGCTTCCGGTCTGCGCAGGCGTGCCGTGAACTTGTAGCGGTCGCCGCGGTACACCGAGCGGACCCACTCGACCGGCTCGCCGCCCGCGTCGAAGGAGTGGCGGGAGAGCAGCAGCATCGGCAGGCCGACGTCGGTGCCCAGCACGCCCGCCTCACGCGGGGTGGCCAGCGAGGTCTCGATGGTCTCCTCGGCCTCGGCGACGCTGACGCTGTAGACCTCGCTGAGCGCGGTGTACAGCGAGTTGTACTTGACCAGGTTCCGGCGCAGCGCGGGGAAGCGCTTGGCGCTCAGGTGCGCGGTCTCGATCGCCATCGGGTCGCCGTTGGCCAGGCGCAGGCGCTCGACGCGCAGCACCCGCCCGCCGGGCCGGATGTCCAGCAACTCGGCCAGCCGGTCGTCGGCGGTGATGTAGCCGACCTCCAGCAGCCGGGAGGCGGGCTCCAGGCCCTGGGCCCGCATGTCCTCGGTGTACGAGGTGAGTTGCAGCGCCTGGGAGACCTTGGGCTTGGCGACGAACGTGCCCTTGCCCTGGATCCGCTCCAGTCGGCCCTCGACCACCAGTTCCTGCAGCGCCTGGCGCACCGTGGTCCGCGAGGTCTCGAACTCCAGCGCCAGGGTCCGCTCCGGCGGCACCGGCGTGCCGGGCGCCTGGGTCTGGGTGATCTGCAGCAGGTGGCGCTTGAGCCGGTAGTACTTCGGGACGCGCGCGGTGGACGCCCCCGTCTGAGCCTCCTCGGCCAGGGCCGGCCCGGGGCCCCCTTCGGTCGTCATCACCGCTCCTGGTTCCTCGTCCCCTGTCCTCGCCGCCGGCTGCATGCCGCTCGGCCCTTATGGTGGCACGTCCGCCTGCGCGAAAGCATGCTGAGCGCCATGCCCGGATCCCTCCGCGCGCCGCGGGAGGGGCCCGCGGCGGCGATTGGTCCAGGCCAAGCGCTTCTGCATGGTCTAGACCTTGAACGGGTCACTTGGCAAGACCCCAGTTCCGGACGAGTGCGACCGGTCCAGGTCAAACGGTGGACCAATCGGTCACGCTGCGGAACCCCTCGGATGTCGGCTTGATAACGGCTCCGGTTCTTCTGTCCGCAACCCGTTGACACTCGTATTTGGTCTAGGCCAAGCTCCAGGCACTGGTCTAAACCACAGCGACCAAACAACAATCCCCGACCCATCGCTGGGACAACGGCACCCTCGACTCTGCATCAGGCAGGGGGCCGTACCGCAACGGATGGGGGGAAATCCGGGCATCCCAGGAGGATGGCGTGAACCGTCGACTTATCGCCGCTGTCGGCACCGCGGCCGTGCTGGTCAGCGTTGCCGCATGCAGTTCCAGCTCCAAGAGCACCACTGCTTCCGGCTCGCCGAGCAGCTACGCCGGCAAGACCCTCACCGTCTGGTTCATGAGCGGCTCGAACACGCCGAAGTGGACCGCCCAGGTCACCTCGGACTTCGAGAAGGCGTACCCGGGTGCCAAGCTGAACATCCAGGTCCAGCAGTGGAACGGCATCGGCCAGAAGGTCACCACCGCCCTGTCGGAGAACAACCCGCCGGACGTCCTGGAGATGGGCAACACCCAGACCGCGGGTTACGCGGCCACCGGTGGTCTGATGGACCTGACCTCGGTCAAGTCCGAGATCGGCGGCGACAAGTGGGCTGCCAACCTGAACAACTCCGCCATGTACAACGGCAAGCAGTACGCCGCCCCGTGGTACTTCACCAACCGCGTCGTCATCTACAACAAGAAGCTGTGGTCCGCGGCCGGCATCACCAGCACCCCGCAGACGCTGACCGACTTCTACGCTGACCTCACCAAGCTGAACAGCACCAAGGGTGTCTCCCAGGCGCTCTACATGCCGGGTGAGGAGTGGTACACCTACTTCGGCATGCTGCTCGGCCAGGGCGGCAAGGTGGCGGTCCAGAACAACGGCAAGTGGGTCGGCAACCTGGAGTCCCCCGAGGCCAAGGCCGCCATGGCGGTCTACGCGAAGCTGCAGGGCTTCTCCAAGGCCCCCAAGGACAAGGACGAGGCGACCCCGCAGCAGTCCACCGTCTTCTCCAAGGGTGACGTCGGCGCCGAGATCGGCCTGAGCTGGGAGGCCCCGGCCCCCACCGCCATCCCGGCGGACCAGATCGGCTACTTCGCGCTCCCGAGCGACACCGCGGGCAAGCCGATGCCGGTCTTCCTCGGCGGCTCGAACCTGGCGATCTCCCAGAACAGCCAGAACAAGGACCTCGCGGTCGGCTTCCTGAAGATCGCGCTGGACGACAAGAACGAGGGCGAGTTCGCCTCCGAGGCGGGCATCGTCCCGAACAACCCGGCGCTGAACTCGCTGGCGAACACCCCGTTCGCCCAGGCCGCCCTGCCGGCCGCCGGTCAGGGTGACACCACCCCGAACCTGCCGCAGTGGGCCGCGGTCGAGAACACCCCGAACCCGATCAAGCAGTTCATGACGGACGTGCTCGAGGGCAAGGACTACGCGACCGCCGCGAAGACCGCGGACGACGAGATCACCAAGCGCCTCAACGCTCAGCAGTAATCCCGCGGCGGTGCCGCCGGTCGTCCGCTCAGGGCGGCCGGCGGCACCGCTCGGCGCGTTCCCGGCCGGTTCGAGGAAGTGGTAGGCATGACAGTGCAGTCCGAGGGAGTGCAGACTCACTCGCCCCGCAGTGGATCCGCCGGCGGGCCCAAGGCCCCGGCGCTGAAGCGGAACAGAGGCGGCAGCGGCGCCGGCCGGCTGTCCAGAGCGACCCCGTACCTGCTGCTGCTGCCGGCGACGCTGGCGACGCTGGTGCTGCTGGGGTACCCGGCCGTCAAGATCGTGCTGATCTCGTTCCAGAAGCTCAACATGTTCGAGCTGATCCAGCACGTGACGGTGTGGAACGGCTTCCAGAACTACACCGACCAGCTGACCAGTGCCGAGTTCTGGCACACCGCCGAGCGGTCGGTCTTCTTCACCCTGGCCAATGTCGTGCTGATCATGCTGATCGGTTCGCTGGTCGGCCTGCTGCTCAACCGGCTCGGCAAGCGCATGCGGCTCTTCCTCTCGGTGGCGCTGATCCTCGCCTGGGCGATGCCCGTGGTCGCCGCGACCACCGTCTACCAGTGGCTGTTCGACTCGCAGTTCGGTGTCGTCGACTGGTTCCTCAGTGCCTTCGGCTGGCACTCGATGGCGCACTACAACTGGTTCAGCACCCAGCTGTCCACCTTCGCCGTGATCACGCTGCTGATCACCTGGATGTCGATCCCGTTCGTGGCGCTCACCATGTACGCGGGACTGACCACCATTCCCGGCGAGCTGTACGAGGCGGCCCGGATGGACGGGGCCGGCACCTGGAAGTCCTTCCGCTTCGTGACCTTCCCGGCGCTGAAGCCGTTCTTCCTCGGCACGACCTTCCTCGAGGTCATCTGGATCTTCAAGGCGTTCACCCAGGTCCTGGCGATCAACCAGGGCGGGCCCGACCGTCTGACCGAGACCCTCCCCGTGTACTCATTCGTCGAGGGTGTGGGCAACCAGCACTACGGGGTGGGTGCCGCGATCGCGGTGCTGACCATCCTGATCCTGCTGGCGCTGACGGCCTACTACCTCCGGATCATCCTGAAGCAGGAGGACGAGCTGTGAGGCGCTCCCTGTTCGGACGGACCTGGCCCAACGCCGTCGCGGTCGTCCTGTTCGTGTTCTTCGTGTTCCCCGTGTACTGGATGGTGGCGACGTCCTTCAAGAAGGACACCGACATCATCAGCTCCACCCCGGTCTTCCTCCCGCTGAACGGCACGCTCCAGCACTTCACCCGGGCGTTCCACTCGCAGGGGTTCTGGACGCTGGTGCTCGACAGCATCACGGTCACCTCGCTCTCGGTGATCTGCTCGCTGGCGATCGCGCTGCTCGCGGCCTTCGCGGTGACCCGGATGCGGTTCAAGGGACGCAAGGCGTTCCTGCTGGTCATCATGATCGCGCAGATGGCCCCCTGGGAGGTCATGGTCATCGCGGTCTACATGATCGTGCGTGACAGCAACATGCTGAACAGCCTGGTCCCGCTGACCGCGTTCTACATGATGATGGTCCTGCCCTTCACCATCCTCACCCTGCGCGGCTTCATCGCGGCGGTGCCCAAGGAGCTGGAGGAGTCGGCGATGGTCGACGGCTGCTCGCGCCGCCAGGCCTTCGTCAAGGTGGTCCTGCCCCTGCTGGCGCCCGGCCTGATGGCCACCTCGCTCTTCGGCTTCATCACCGCCTGGAACGAGTACCCGCTGGTCCTGGTCCTGAACAAGGAGAGCGCGCAGACCCTGCCGCTGTGGCTGACCCAGTTCCAGACCAACTTCGGCGACGACTGGGGTGCCACCATGGCCGCCTCCACGGTCTTCGCCCTGCCGATCCTCGTGGTCTTCTTCATCCTGCAGCGCAAGGCCGTCGGCGGCCTCACGGCCGGCGCGGTGAAGGGCTGACGTGCACGTGTCCTTCATCGAACCGTCCTCGTCCCGGACGAAGGACCGGCTGCACCGTGACGCGCTCACCGTGCTCCAGCCGGGCTTCGTGGGCACCGAGCCGCCGGACTGGCTGCGCCGCCACCTCGGTGACGGGCTCGGCTCGGTGGCCCTGTTCGCCCGCAACGTGACCGACCCGGCCCAGCTCGCCCGGCTCACCGCCGAGTTGCGCCGGGAGAACCCGCACGTGCTGGTCGCCATCGACGAGGAGGGTGGCGACGTCACCCGCCTGGAGGCGGGCAGCGGCTCCTCCTGGCCCGGCAACCTCGCGCTCGGCGCGGTCGACGACCCGGGGCTCACCCGGGACGTGGCCAGGGAGCTGGGCCGGGCGCTGGCCGAGTGCGGCGTCAACTACAACTGGGCGCCCTCCGCCGACGTCAACTCCAACCCGGACAACCCGGTGATCGGCGTCCGCTCCTTCGGCGCCGACCCGGAGCTGTGCGCCCGTCACACGGCGGCCTGGGTGGAGGGCCTGCAGTCGGCCGGTGTGGCCGCCTGCGCCAAGCACTTCCCCGGCCACGGCGACACCGCCGTGGACTCGCACCTCGGCCTGCCCGTCGTCGACGTCGACGTGGACCTGCTGCGCTCGCGGGACCTGGTCCCGTTCAAGGCGGCGATCGCGGCCGGTGCCAAGGCCGTGATGACCGCTCACATCATGGTCCCGGCGCTCGACGGCGACCGTCCCGCGACGCTCAGCAGCGCGGTGCTGGACCTGCTGCGTTCGGCCCCGGCCGCCGGCGGGCTCGGCTACGACGGTCTGATCGTCACCGACGGCATCGAGATGGGCGCCATCGCGGACACCTACGGGGTGGCCCGCGGCAGCGTGCTGGCCGTCGCGGCCGGTGTCGACGCGATCTGCGTCGGCGGGGGCCTCGCCGACGAGGAGACCGTGCTGGGCCTGCGCGACGCGCTGGTGCGCGCGGTGCGCGACGGCGAGCTCGCCGAGGAGCGGCTGGCGCAGGCCGCCGACCGGGTCCGGGCGCTCGGCGCGTGGACCGCGGAGCAGGTCGAGGCGGGGGGCCGGCTGGCGCCGGACCTGGCCATCGGGCTGCGCGCCGCCCGGCGCGCGCTGCGGGTGACCCGGGCGCCGGGGATCGGATTCGCGCCGGTCACCGAGCGGCCCTACGTCCTGTCCTTCAGCCCCGTCGCCAACATCGCGGTGGGCGACGAGACGCCGTGGGGCGTGGCCGGCATGCTCGCCGCGCGCTTCCCCGGCACGCGGGTCGAGAGCGTCGGCCCCGACGACGTGACGCCGCAGTCGCTGCCCGCGTTCGTGGAGCGGGTGCGGCGCGAGGCGGCAGGTCGCCGCCTGGTGCTGGTCGTGCGCGACCTGCACCGGCACGCCTGGATGGCCGCGGCCGCCGACGGCCTGCTGGCGGGTCGTCCGGACGCCGCGGTGGTCGAGATGGGCGTCCCGCAGGCACCGCCCCGCGGTGCGCTGCACGTGGCCACGCACGGCGCCGCCCGCGTCTGCGGCCTGGCCGCGGTCGAGGTGCTGACCGGGCAGCCGGGCATCCAACTCTGAACGGGCGCCAGGGACATGAATACCCGTGTTCATGTCGCGTACAGGTCGAGGTCCCGGTCCGGTAACGGTCGCAACTCCCGTCACTCCACGCATTGACGGCCCCAATGGTCTAGTCCAAGCTTCCCTGCAATTGGTCGAGACCATTGGGGAGAGTGGTGCGAGCATGAGACGTCGTGGTGTTGCTCTGGGGATCTGTTCGACCGTCGCCGCGCTGAGCCTGAGCGCCTGCGGCCTGATCGGGGCCGGCGGCGGAGGGGGCGGCAGCCCCTCGCCGACGAGTTGGGACGGGAAGACCCTGGTCGTCTGGCTGATGAAGGGCGACGACCAGGGCGCCTGGATGACCAGCGTCAAGAACGAGTTCCAGCACGGCTATCCCGGAGCCAAGATCGACTTCGAGGTCCAGGACTGGGACGGCATCCAGCAGCGGGTCACCGACGCGCTCGCCTCGCTGAACCCGCCGGACGTCATCGACATCGGCAACACCCAGACCCCGTACTACGCCGCCGAGGGCGGCCTGCTGGACCTCACCCCCTACCTCGCCCAGCTCGGTGGCAAGGGCTGGACGGCGTCGATGAACGCCTCCGCCGTCTACCAGGGCAAGCAGTACGCCGCGCCCTGGTACGCGGGCAACCGCGTGGTGATGTACAACCTGAAGCTCTGGAAGCGGGCCGGCCTCGGCGACCCGCCGCAGACCATGCAGGACTGGGAGGACGACCTGGCCAAGCTGCAGGGCACCAGCGGAGTCTCCTCCGCCCTGTGGCTGCCGGGCCAGAACTGGTACGCCTTCGACGGCTTCCTCCAGGACGCGGGCGCGCAGATCGTCAAGCGGTCCCCGGAGGGTGTCTGGACCGGCGAGCTCACCAGCCCCGCGGCGCAGAAGGCGGCAGCGCTGTTCAAGAAGCTGCAGGCCTTCGGGCATGCGCCGATGGACGGCAACGAGGCGAACCAGGCGAGCGACTTCGCCAAGGGCGACGTCGGCTGCATGATCGCCATGGGCTACGAGGGTCAGCAGGTCATCCAGGCCAAGCCGGCCCTGAACGGCGAGATCGGGTGGTTCCCGATCCCCGGCAGCAAGGCCGGCCAGCCGGCCAAGACCTTCCTCGGTGGCTCGGACCTGACGGTCTCGCAGAACACGATGAACAAGGATCTGGCGATCGGCTTCCTGAAGATCGCGATGGACGACGCGAACGAGTCGCTGATGGCGAAGTCCTCGGGCTTCCTCCCGAACCGGCAGAGCCTGTACAGCGCCCTCGACGGCAACGCGTACGCACAGGCGGCGGCGAAGTCGGTGCCGTACGCCGGTTACACCCCGCTGCTGCCCACCTGGGGCAACGTCGAGACCACCCCGAACCCGGTGATCACCCTCTTCCTCACCCCGTTCCTCCAGGGCAAGGACCCCGCCGACGCGGCGGCCGCGGCCGACTCGGAGCTGACGCGCAGGCTGGGCTGGAACTAGGAGTCGCAACCGCCTGGGGGCGGAGGCTCCGCTTGATCAACTGCGGGCGCGAACAATCACCGGCGTGCGGATGGCCCTGTGCGCCCCGGACCATCCACACGCCGGAGGGGGTCCCCCCGGCCGAAGGCTGGGGGATTGTCGCGCCCGCAGTTGATCAAGCAGTTCCTCGCGCCCCTGGCGGCTGCGCCGCCTGAAGGGGCGAACGGCGAAAGGCCGCGAGTGCCGGGAGCGGGACCCTCAGCCCGCGCCGGCACCGCGGCCTTCGGCCTCGTCGGAGGAGGACTCCGCTCGCGGCGTGGCGGGTGTGCGGGCCCGGGACGCGGCTGCGGATCGACCGACGGTGGGGGAGTGTCGGCCGCGCGGTCAGGGCAGATGCGCGGGGCGGTCACTCCTTGGTGCTGATTCGATTGTGGACTAGACCATTCAAGGTTGTCCAGACCAATAGCCAAGGTAATCCGCCGGGCCCCCGGCCCGCGGAATCCGCCCCGGCGCCGCCGGGCGACTACGCTCGGGCCATGCCTTCCCTGAACGAGCTGGTGCGCCACCACACCTCGCTGGAACCCGCCGACGTGGAGTGGATCCACCTGCTGGTCTCCGAATGGCAGCTGCTCTCGGACCTGTCCTTCGCCGACCTCGTGCTCTGGGTGCCGACCAGGGACGGCACCCGCTACGTCTCCCTCGCCCAGATGCGGCCCAACACCGGGCCCACCTCCTACCAGGACGACATGGTCGGGCACCTCGTGCCGCGCGGCCGCAGGCCCCTGCTGGACATGGCGCTGGACGAGGGCAGGATCGTCCGTGAGGGTGACCCCGAGTGGCGCGAGGACGTACCCGTTCGGGTGGAGTCGATCCCGGTGCGGCGCGAGGGCCGCATCCTCGGGGTGATCGCCCGCAACACCAACCTGCTGACCGTGCGCACGCCCAGCCGGCTGGAGCTCACCTACCTGCAGAGCGCCTCCGACCTGGCCCAGATGATCGCCAACGGCACCTTCCCCTTCCTGGGGGAGCAGGTCGACATGGACGCCTCCCCGCGTGCCGGCGACGGACTGATCCGGCTCGACGCCGACGGCGTGGTCACCTACGCCAGCCCCAACGCGCTCTCCGCCTACCACCGGCTCGGCCTCTCCTCCGACCTGGTCGGGCTGAACCTCGGCAAGACCACCGCCGACCTGATCCCGCCCACCCGCGGCGCCGTCGACGAGGCGCTGGTCAAGATGGCCAGCGGCTGGGCGCCTCGGCAGACCGAGATCGAGCACCCCGAAGCCGTCGTCCAGCTGCGCACCATCCCGCTGAAGCCCAAGGGCGAGCCCATCGGCTCGCTGGTGCTGCTGCGCGACGTCACCGAGCTGCGCCGGCGCGAGCGTGAGCTGATGACCAAGGACGCGACGATCCGGGAGATCCACCACCGGGTCAAGAACAACCTGCAGACCGTCGCCGCGCTGCTGCGGCTCCAGTCCCGCCGGATGGACTCCGCGCCCGCGCGGGCCGCGCTGGACGAGGCGGTGCGCCGGGTCGGCTCGATCGCGATCGTGCACGAGACGCTGTCGATGACGCTGGACGAGCGGGTCGCCTTCGACGAGATCGCCGACCGGGTGCTGGGGATGGTGATGGAGCTCTCGACGGACGGCCGGGTGACGACCCGTCGCAAGGGCAGCTTCGGCATCCTGTCGGCGGAGGTGGCCACCCCGCTGTCCATGATCTTGACCGAGATCCTGCAGAATGCCCTGGAGCACGCCTACGGGCCCAAGTCCGGTGGCGTGGTCGAGGTCGCCGCCCGCCGCGAGGAGGGTGTGCTGCACATCACCGTCACCGACGACGGCTCAGGTCTGCCCGAGGGCTTCGACCCGCAGACGGCGGGAAACCTCGGCCTGCAGATCGTCCGCACCCTGGCCGCAGGGGAGTTGGGCGGGAGCTTCGACATGCAGCCGGCCCCCGGGGCGGGAACCCGCGTGGTGCTCACCATCCCGTTTGACTGACTGTTGGGTGGTTTTTACCGGTTCCTCACCTTGCCGAGGCCAACCACAAGGGATCCTGGTTCGTCTACAGTCACAGGCGCCACGGGAGTCGCATCGAGGCGCTGAGCAGGATCAACCCAAACTGACGCCCGGCGAGAACATACGTGGATCAACAGAACTTCATCGCGCCCGCCCGCCCCACCGCCTCCGGCGTGGGCACCGTCGCCGCACCTTCCTGGCAGACGGGCGCGGTGTGGCCGACGTCCGATCCGGCCCCGGCCCGGACGCTGCTGGACATCCTCGACGAGACCGCCTGGCGTCATCCCGACGCCCCGGCACTCGACACCGGCAGCGCCGTCCTCTCCTACCGGCAACTGCTGCACGCCGTCGGCCGACTGGCCGCCGAGCTGGCCGGCTACGGCATCGGCCCCGGTGACCGGGTCGGCGTCCGCGTGCCCAGCGGCACCCCCGAGCTCTACCTCGGCATCCTCGGCGTGCTGCGCGCCGGCGCGGCCTACGTCCCCGTCGACGTGGACGATCCGGACGAGCGCGCCGAGATGATCTGGACCGACGCCGGGGTCTGCGCCATCGTCGGCGCCGGCCTCTCGGTGGTCGCCGGTCCGAGCCCCACCGGCGGCGAGCCCGGCACCGCGCGGCTGAGCGACGACGCCTGGATCATCTTCACCTCCGGTACCACCGGCCGCCCCAAGGGCGTCGCGGTGACCCACCGCAGCGCCGCCGCCTTCGTCGACGCCGAGGCACGGCTGTTCCTGCGCCAGGCGCCGCTCGGCCCCGGCGACCGGGTGCTGGCCGGGCTCTCCGTCGCCTTCGACGCCTCCTGCGAGGAGATGTGGCTGGCCTGGCGCCACGGCGCCTGCCTGGTGCCCGCGCCGCGCTCGCTGGTCAAGGCCGGCACCGACCTCGGCCCCTGGCTCGTCGAGCGCGGCATCACCGTCGTCTCCACGGTGCCGACGCTCGTCGCGCTCTGGCCCGAGCAGGCGCTGGACCGCGTCCGGCTGCTCATCGTCGGCGGCGAGGCGTGCCCGTCGGAACTGGTGGAGCGGCTGGCCGTGCCGGGGCGCGAGTTCTGGAACACCTACGGCCCGACCGAAGCCACCGTCGTCGCCTGCGCCTCGCTGATGCGCGCAGGCGAGCCGGTGCGCATCGGCGCGCCGCTGGACGGCTGGGAGCTGGCGGTCGTCGGCCCCGGCAACCGGCCCGTCGCCTGGGGCGAGGTCGGCGAGCTGGTGATCGGCGGCGTCGGCACCGCCCGCTATCTCGACCCGGCCAAGGACGCCGAGAAGTTCGGCGCGCAGCCGTGGCACGGGCGCCCCGAGCGCGTCTACCGCAGCGGCGACCTGGTCCGCGCCGACCCGCAGGGCCTGGTCTTCATGGGCCGCGCGGACGAGCAGGTCAAGCTCGGCGGCCGCCGCATCGAGCTCGGGGAGGTCGACGCCGCCCTCCAGGCCCTCCCGGGCATCCGAGCGGCCGCCGCGGCGGTCAAGGAGACCCCGGCCGGCGGTCAGGTCCTGGTCGGCTACCTCGTGGCCGAGGGCCGGACCGCTGGTGGCGCTGCCGTGCCGGGGCAGGCCGCCGCGCCCGGCTCCGCCGGGGCAGCCGGCCGGACACTCCAGTTGCGCGCACAGCGCGCCGCGGACGACGCGGCACCCGGCTTCGCCGGCGCCGTGCGCTCCGGCGTCTCCGCGCCCGGCGCGGGCGGGCCCGACCTCGCCGCCCTCCGCACGCTCCTGCTGGACAGGCTGCCGCAGGCGCTCCTCCCCGTTCTCGCCGTCGTGCCCGAACTGCCGACGCGGACCTCCGGCAAGGTCGACCGGAAGGCGCTGCCCTGGCCGCTGCCGGGAGTCGGCACGGACGCCGGGGCCGACGCGGGCGGGCCGTTGCACGGGACCGCGGCGTGGCTGGGCGAGCAGTGGCAGGCCGTGCTCGGGGTGCCCGTCGGCCCGGAGAGTGACTTCTTCGCCCTGGGCGGCACCAGCCTCGCCGCCGCCAAGCTCGTCTCGCTGCTGCGGCAGCGCTTCCCCGGCGCGTCCGTCGCCGACCTCTACCAGCAGCCCCGGCTGCGGTCGCTCGCCGACCACCTCGACGGCGGCGCCGACGAGGTCGCGCAGGCCCGCGAGGTGCGGCCGGTGCCGCGTCACGTCGGGCTGTACCAGGCGCTCGTGCTGGCCGTCCTCTACACCGTCACCGGCCTGCGCTGGGTGCTGGCCCTGGCCGCCGTCGACAACGTCATAGGGCCACTGCCGTGGGCCCCGCACACCTCCTGGGCGCTGATCGTCGGAGGCTGGGTGCTGCTCTCCAGCGCCCTCGGCCGCTCGCTGATCGGAGCGCTCGGCGCGCGTCTGCTGACGGCGGGTCTGAAGCCGGGCAGCTATCCGCGCGGCGGCGCGGCGCACCTGCGGCTGTGGACGGCCGAGCGGCTGGTCGCGATGTTCAACGTGGCCGCCGTCATCGGCACCCCGCTGGCCCGCCGCTACGCGCGGATGCTCGGCTGCAAGGTCGGCCGTGACGTCGAGCTGCACAGCATGCCGCCGGTCACCGGCATGGCCGTCTACGGCGACGGCTGCGCGGTGGAGACCGAGGTCGACGCCGCCGGCTGGTGGCTCGACGGCGACGTGCTGCACCTGGGCACGGTCCGCATCGGCAACGGCGCCCGCGTCGGCACCCGCACCATGCTGATGCCCGGCGCCGAGATCGGTTACGACGCCGAGGTGCTGCCCGGCAGCTGCGTCGTCGGACGCGTTCCGGCCCGGGCCCGCGTGCACGGCAACCCGGCCGCCCCGGACGAGAACCCGGTGCCGCCCACCGAGATCTGGCCCGCGCCCGCGCACCGGCGGTCGCGCGCATGGAACCTGGCCTTCGCCGTCGCGCTGCCCGGCTTCCAGCTGCTGCCGCTGCTCTCCGCGCTGCCGGCCGTCGCGGTCGTCTGGACCCTGATCGGGACCGACCCCTCCTACCTCGGCGTCTTCGACCGGATCCTGGTCGCCTCCGTCCCGCTCGCGCTGCTCACCATGGCCCTGTACGCGCTGGCCGTGATCGCGACGGTCCGGCTGCTGTCGATCCCGATCAAGCCGGGGCTGCACCCGGCCCACGGCAGGGTCGGCTTCTGCGTCTGGGCCGTCCACAACCTGATGGCATCCTCGCGGGTCACCCTGTTCCCCTTCTACGCGAGCCTGATGACCCCGCTGTGGCTGCGGGCCCTGGGAGCGACGATCGGCCGCCGGGTCGAGGCCTCGACCGCGATCGGCCTGCCGGGCCTGATGCGGGTGGACGACCACGCGTTCCTCGCCGACGACACCATGGTCGGCTCCTTCGCCGTGCGCGGCGGCTGGATGCGCCTGGGTGTCTCCTCGGTCGGCAAGCGCTCCTTCGTCGGAAACTCCGGCATCGTCGCCCCCGGGCGCGCGCTGCCGGACGACTCCCTCGTCGGTGTGCTCTCCGACGCGCCCGCCGTCGCGGAACCGGGCAGCTCCTGGCTGGGCCGTCCGGGCATGCGGGTGCAGCGCGTCGTGGAGGGCGGCGAGGACACCGCCCGCACCTACGACCCGCCGCGCAGGCTGGTCTGGGCGCGTGCCGCCGTGGAGCTGTGCCGGATCGTGCCGGTGCTGTTCGCGGTGCTGCTCGGCGACCTGGCCGCCACCGGCCTGCAGGCCCTGTTCGACTGGGACGGCCTGACGGCGACCGCGGCCCTGGCCGGCGTGCTGCTGCTGGTGCTCGGGGTGACGGCGTGTCTGATCACCACCGCCGCCAAGTGGTTGCTGATGGGTCGCTTCCGGGAGGGCCAGCAGCCACTGTGGAGCTCGTTCGTGTGGCGCAACGAACTCTTCGACACCTTCGTCGAGGAGCTCGCCATGCCGTGGCTGGGCGGCACGCTGGTCGGCACGCCGTTCTTCACCGCGTGGCTGCGCAGCCTCGGCACCCGGATCGGTCGCGGAGTGTGGTGCGAGTCGCACTGGTTCCCGGAGACCGACCTGATCGGCCTCGGTGACGGAGTCACCGTCAACCGCGGTGTGGTGGTGCAGACTCACCTGTTCCACGACCGCTTGATGCGGATGGACGCCATCGAGGTGGAGGCCGGCGCGACGATCGGCCCGCACTCCATCGTGCTGCTCGGCTCGACGCTGGGGGAGGGGGCCGTGGTCGGCCCGTCCTCGCTGGTGATGCGTGGCGAGTCGGTCCCGGCGGGCACCCGCTGGCTGGGCAACCCGGTGCGTCGCTGGGCGTGACGCCGCCGTACGTGAGAAGGGCCCGTCCGCAGCTGCGGACGGGCCCTTCTCACGTACGCCCCGGATGTTCTGGGGATGTCTGGAGACGAAGCGAGGCCCTGCCGAACGGGGGGGAGGTTCGGCAGGGCCTCTTGACCTGCTCCGGCCGTCGGGGGGAGTCGGCCGGAGCAGGGGCTCTGTGATGACAGTAGCGCTCCGTGCACGGCACGGGCGACTGCCCTCGGCTCCGACGGTATCAAATCCTCGGGGCCGTTGAGCAATGCACAGGTGTGCATTGCTCCGGAAAATGCTCGCTCTCCGTTGAGAGCGGCACTTGATCAAGGGCTGATCGAAGGGTGGAACGGTGGTGCGGTTACTCTGAGTGTCAGCCGGGTGGGCCGAGTGTCAGGCGGTGCGGGCACGGTTGCGGGCGGCGCGGCGCTTCATCGCACGACGCTCGTCCTCGCTCATGCCGCCCCAGACACCGGCGTCCTGACCGGACTCCAGCGCCCACTGGAGGCAGCTCTCCATGACCGGGCAACGACGGCACACGGCCTTCGCCTCCTCGATCTGGAGCAGCGCGGGGCCGGTGTTGCCGATCGGGAAGAACAGCTCGGGGTCCTCTTCCCGGCAGACAGCGCGGTGGCGCCAGTCCATCTTGTCCAACTCCTCTAAAGGCGGGGATGTCCCACCAGTATCAATGGCAGCTTGTGAATGTGAACGCTTTCACGAACCCGATGGCAGGCACTGGGCCGACAGGTGGGTCGGCGCACGGATGCTCGCGGCGTTGCGGGGTGGATTCGGGCGACTCAGGCGGTCTCCGTTACGGACCGTCCCGATCGCCATGTAAAGGTTCGCAAACCTCGACCTCGGATACAACCCCCTTCGGGTAGGAAATTTTGAATCGTCGGTGTCGCTTGGGTCACACCCTGTACTTCGATGGAGTGAAGCGGTGCGTGCGTTCGAGAACAAGGCCAAACGGCCCTCGCGTTCACACAATCACACGCAGTGCCCGAGATACGCCTGTGAAGCTGATGGTGTTCCGCTCTCCAAGGTGGTCCCCATCGACCTGGAACGGCAGCGGTTCCTGCGAATGCAAGGTGAATTCGGAGAGATCGTGGTAAGCGACCACGTGTTTGCCATGCGGTCCGGCCCCCGTGGAATCCAGCAGTTGCGGGATCGTGCGCAGGGTCTGAACGAGTGACATCCGGGTCATGCCGAAGAGGTCCAGGCTCGTGTCGAAGCCGGCCTCGGGGGACGCGTAGACCGGCCGGTTCCCCAGGTACGTCCACGGCGAGGTGTTGGAGACTATCGACACCGCGAGGCCGGGGACCGGCTCCGCATCGTCGCTACTGAACGTGATGGGCCCGTGCCGGCGGTGCTGCTTCTCCTCGAAGAACTGCTTCCACGCCTGCCCCACGTACAGCGCGTGCGTCGACCGCTTCCCGCTGCGGCGCGCCTGCTCCACCCGGCCCACGACGCCGGCGTCGAATCCGAACCCCGCGGTGAAGGTGAACCACCGGTCCGGCAGCCCCTCTCCTCCGGAGCGCCCCAGACTGATCGACCGCTGTCTCGGCGCGCCGGGCGCGCCGAGCGCGTCCAGCAGGACGCCGGTCGCCTCCACGGGATCGTTCGGAAGGCCGAGCGCGCGGGCGAAGACGTTGGTGCTGCCGCCCGGGACCACCGCGAGTGCGGGCAGGTGTTCGCCGGGTCCATCGTGCAGCAGCCCGTTGACGACCTCGTTCACCGTGCCGTCCCCGCCGAGCGCGACGACGAGGTCATGCGTGCCCTCGCGGGCCGCCTCCCGCGCGAGATCACGCGCGTGGCCCCGGTAACCGGTGGCGACGACGTCCAGTTTCAGGTCGTTGGCGAGGGCGTGCGTGAGGACGTCTCTGGTCCGTCCACTGGTGGTGGTCGCTTTGGGATTGACGACCAGGAGCGCACGCATGCTGGTAAGGGTACCTACGGGGGGAAGTTGCAACCCTCCACGGGCGCGAGGCTCTGCCCGGTGAATTGCGTGCGCGGGGAACCCACCCGAGGGAGACGGCCCTGTTCGCTCGGGATCTCAAGGCCCGGGGTGGCTTGTCGCGCACGCAGTTCATCGGGCAGAGCCCCGCGCCCCTGGAGGCTGTACCTCCCGAGGTAGTGCAAGTGATCAAAAGTGCACGGGCTAGCCTGGAGCGGTGACTGTCGATGCCGTACTGCCTGCCGCCCCCGCGCGTCCGTGGACGCTGACCACCGGGGCGTGGTTCTCCGTCGCCCAGGGTGTCGTGATCGCCGCCTACGGCGTCTACGTCATGGTGGCCCCGCTCACCTCCAGCACCAAGACCGGTGTCGGGATGGCCGAGTTCGCCGGCGTGATCCTGCTGCTGATGGGCCTGCTGCCGCTGCTCGCGGGCCGCGCGCTGCTGCGCGTGAGGAAGTGGGGGCGCAGCCCGGCCGTGATGGTCGACACGCTGTGCCTCGCGGTCGCGTACTTCGCGGTCGAGAACGGCGGAGCCTTCATCGCGCTGGGCGCGGCCGTCGGTCTCGCCGGGATCGCGGGCGTCGTCCTGCTCCTGCACCCGAGGACCACCGCCGCGCTGTGGCCCTCGGGTCAGTGAGGCTGCTGACTACTCCTCGATGAGGAGCTTCTCCCGCAGCTGCGCCAGGGTCCTGGCCAGCAGGCGGGAGACGTGCATCTGCGAGATGCCGACCTCCGCCGCGATCTGCGACTGCGTCATGTTCCGGAAGAACCGCAGCACCAGGATCCGCTGCTCGCGCTGGGGCAGCTGCGCCAGCAGCGGCTTCAGCGACTCGCGGTACTCCACGCCCTCCAGGGCGTCGTCCTCCGCGCCCAGTGTGTCCGCGACCGCGGGGGACTCGTCGTCGGTGTCCGGGACGTCCAGCGAGAGCGTGCTGTAGGCGTTCGCCGACTCCAGGCCCTCCAGCACCTCCTCCTCGGAGATGCCCAGGTGCTCCGCCAGCTCGTGCACCGTGGGCGAGCGGCCGTGGCGCTGCGAGAGCTCGCTGGTCGCCGTGGTCAGCGACAGCCGCAGCTCCTGCAGGCGGCGCGGCACGCGGACCGCCCAGCCCTTGTCGCGGAAGTGCCGCTTGATCTCGCCGACGATGGTCGGGGTCGCGTAGGTGGAGAACTCCACCCCGCGCTCCGGGTCGAATCGGTCCACGGACTTGATCAGACCGATGGTGGCGACCTGCGTCAGGTCGTCCAGCGGCTCGCCGCGGTTGCGGAAGCGGCGGGCGAGGTGCTCGACCAGCGGGATGTGCATGCGCACCAGCTGGTTCCGAAGTTCCACCCGCTCCGGCGAACCGTCGGGCAGCTGTGCGAGACGGACGAAGAGCGCACGGGCGGCCTCGCGGTCCGGCGCGCTGTGGCGCTGCGGCGCGGCCGTGCGCGGACCGCCCGGGCCCCACGGCTCGGCCGGCTTCTCGTCCTCGACCACGACCTCGACGTCGTCCTCGGTCTCGTCCTTGACCGCGGTCTCGTCCCCGTCCGCGTCGCCGACCTCGGTTTCGTCCACCGCGGTGTCGTCCGCCACGGTGTCGAGCTCGAGTTCGGCCGGCCCGTCGTCGGCGTGCCCCGCCTGCGCGGCCTCGGGGGCCGAACGGGCGTCGGCGCGCTCGGGGTCGTCCGCGAACACCCTTGCCTCCGTCTGCTTCTGGTCGCTCGCGTCCGCCTGGGCGGGCACGTGGGCCCGGTCCGTTCCGGGCCGGTGGTTGAGGTCTCTCACGGCGATCCCCCGCTCCCGTCTCCTCGCGTCACGGCTGGCCGGGGCCGGCCCCGCGCTTCTTGTGCAGGCTGATGGTCACCGTCTTGTCCGGCTCGACGATGGACTCGACCTCGCCGGCCAGAGCGGAGAGCACCGTCCAGGCGAAGGTGTCGCGCTCGGGAGCGCGGCCGTCCGTGGTCGGGGCGGAGACGGTCACCTTGAGCGAGTCGCCGACCAGCTTGAACAGGCAGCTCAGGACGGACCCGGGCACCGCCTGCTGGAGCAGGATCGCGCACGCCTCGTCGACCGCGATGCGCAGGTCCTCGATCTCGTCGAGCGTGAAATCGAGCCGCGCCGCGAGACCGGCTGTCGCGGTTCGCAGAACCGAGAGGTAGGCGCCCGCCGCGGGAAGTCGGACCTCGACGAAGTCCTGCGCGTCGGGCTCGCCGTCGATCTGGGACACCCTCACCTCCGAGCTGTTCCGTGCCGTGCTGTGCATAGGGCTGTGCGTGTGGCTGTTTGGTGCCGTGACCGGTGACGCTATCGCGATCGCGAGCGCCGTGTCGCCCATCTGGCCACCCCGAGCTTGCCGGTGACTCATAGTAGGTCCCCATATACGGACCGTGGCAATGGTGGTGGCGAAATCAGGAGAAATCAGCTGCCGAGCTCCGCCAGGGCGTCGTCGCTGAGCCGGTACACGGTCCACTCGTCCATCGGCGTCGCGCCGAGGGCGCGGTAGAAGGCGATCGACGGCTCGTTCCAGTCCAGCACGGACCACTCCAGCCGTCCGTAGCCGCGGTCCACGCAGATCCGCGCCAGCTCCGTCAGCAGCGCCTTGCCGTGGCCGCCGCCGCGCGCCTCCGGGCGGACGTAGAGGTCCTCCAGGTAGACGCCGTGGGTGCCGGTCCAGGTGGAGAAGTTGCGGAACCAGAGCGCGAAGCCCACCGTGCGGCCCGCCTCGTCCTCGGCGACGTGCGCGAACGCGGCGGGGTGCGCGCAGAAGAGCGCGTCGTGCAGCTGCCGCTCGGTGGCCTTCGCGTCGGCGAGGCACTTCTCGTAGTCGGCGAGCTCGCGCACCATCGCGTGGATCTCGGGGACGTCGGTGGGGACGGCGGGTCGGATCATGTCTGAAGCCTAAGCGAGTGCGCGGCGGTGGCGGAAAGGCCGGACGGGAGGGTCACACCAGTCGTTGGTCCTCGTAGCACCAGCGCCAGCTCTCGCCGGGCTCGAAGCTGCGCATCACGGCGTGGCCGGTCCGCCGGTGGTGCTCGGTGGCCCAACGGCCCGGCGTGGAGTCGCAGCAGCCGACGTGCCCGCAGTGCAGGCACAGGCGCAGCGCGACGGGGCGCTGACCGAGGTCCGCGCAGTGCGCGCAGGTGGGTGCGGCCGCGATCGGCTCCGGCTCTGGCAGCTCGGCGAGGTGCACGCAGGGGCGGGAGGGGGACATGGCGTCCAGGGTACGGTGCGGTGCCTGGTCTGTGTGGTTCTGTGTGGCTATGGCGATGAGCAGTCCCGGTGCGTTGTTGGTGCTGGTCGCGGGGAGTACGGCGGTGGCGGGGGTCGCCCGCCGTTACCGGCTTTCGGCGCCGCTGCTGCTCGTGGTGGCCGGGCTGGTCGCCTCGGAGGTCCCCGGCGTCCCGGACTACTCGCTGGACCCGGAGATCGTGCTGCCGCTGGTGCTGCCGCCGCTCCTCTACACCTCCGCCCAGGACGCCTCGTACACCAGCATCCGGGCCAACCTGCGGCCGGTGGCGATGCTCTCCGTCGGCTACGTGCTCTTCTGCACGGTCTCGATGGGCCTGATCACGCACGCGCTGATCCCGGCGATGCCGCTGGCGGTCGCCTTCGTCCTCGGCGCCGTGATCGCGCCGCCGGACGCGGTGGCCGCCACCGCGATCGCCCGCCGGGTCGGCCTGCCACCGCAGCTCGTCTCGATCCTCCAGGGCGAGAGCCTGGTCAACGACGCCACCGCGATCACCGCCTACCGGGTGGCGGTCGCGGCGGCCGTGGGCCAGGGCTTCTCCTTCGGCAGCGCGGTCGGGGAGTTCCTGCTGGCCGCACTCGGGGGCGCGGCGGTGGGTCTGGCCCTGATGTGGCCGTTGCAGTGGCTGCGGGTGCGGCTCGGCGACCCACTGCTGAGCAACAGCTTCTCGCTGCTGGTCCCGTTCGCCGCCTACGCGGCGGCCGAGGCGTTCCATGCCTCCGGCGTGATCGCGGTCGTGGTCGTCGGGCTCTACCTGGGCCACTACGCGAACTGCGTCGACTTCGCGTTGCGCCTGCAGGAGGAGGCGGTCTGGCGGATGGTCTCGTTCCTGCTGGAGTCGACGGTGTTCGCCCTGATCGGGCTGCAACTTCCGGTGGTCGTCCGGCAGTTGGGTGACTACTCGGCGGGGGAGCTGGCGCTGTGGACGACGGTGCTGCTGGTTGCGCTGATCGGGCTGCGCTTCGTCTGGTCCTGGCCGGCGACCTACCTGCCCGGTCTGCTCAGCCGCCGCGTCCGCGAGCGGGAGGGCCGTCCGGCCTGGACGCGGCCCTTTCTGGTCTCCTGGGCCGGGATGCGCGGCGTCGTCTCCCTGGCGGTGGCCTTCTCCATCCCGGAGACCACACAGGACGGCGCGCCGTTCCCGGAGCGGGACCTGGTCCTGTTCCTGGTCTTCGCGCTCGTCATCGGCACGCTGCTGGTGCAGGGGCTGACCCTGCCGGGTCTGGTGCGCCGCCTGCCGTTCCCGTCCCCCGACCGCGCGGCCGAGACGCTGCGGGAGGCCCAGGCGCAGTACGAGGCCTCGACGGCGGCGGAGGCCCGCCTGGACGAGCTGCTGCGGGATCCGCGCAACCGCGTTCCCGAGGTCCTGGAGGCCCGCCTGCGCAAGCTGCTGGACCGGCGCCGCAACGCCGTGTGGGAACGGATGGGCGCGCCGGTCCACGAGGAGACGGGCGAGTCCGTCGACACCGCGTACCGCAGGCTCGCCCGCGAGACGCTCGACGCGGAGCGACGGGCGCTCGTCGCCCAGCGGGGCTCGGGCCGGGTGGACGACGAGCTGCTGCGGCGGCTGGTCCGCCGCCTGGACTTCGAGGAGGCCCTGATGGAGCACACGGAGGAATAGGCCGTAGCTCTGGTTGCACCCTCCAGGGGCGCGGGGCTTGTACCGATATGCGGCTCCTCCCCCAGCCTTCGGCCGGGAGGTGCCCCCTGCGTGGGCGCGAGAAACCCACCCGAGGCGGATGGCTCTGCGCGCCCCGGACCATCTGCTCGTCGGAGGGGGCACCTCGGGGCACCTCCCGGCCGAAGGCTGGGGGATTGTCGCGCACGCAGTTGATCGAGCAGAGCCCCGCGCCCCCGGACAGTGCAGCGGTGCGTCCGCGGTCAGCGGGCGGTCAGCGGCGCGGGCGAGTCTCGTACTCGTGAGCGCACCGCAGAGCGCGGGGCCGGGGAAACGAGGAGCCTGCCATGGACCGCGTGTCGACGAAGAAGATCCTGATCTCCGGCGCCAGCATCGCCGGCCCGGCACTCGCGCTGTGGCTGGGCCGATGCGGCCACGACGTCACCGTCGTCGAGCGGGCGGCGACCTTCCGGGAGGGTGGGGGCGCGGTCGACTACCGGGGGAGCGTGCACCGCGAGGTGCTGGCGCGGATGGGCGTCCTGGACACGCTCCGCGGTCTGGACACGGGCATGGGCGAGCAGGCCGTCCTGGACGAGCAGGGACGCGAACTCCTGCGGCTGCCCGCCTCGTTCATGAGCGGGGAGCTGGAGGTGACCCGCGGCGACCTGGCCCGGACGCTCTACGAGGCGAGCCTGCCGTTCGCCCGCTACGTCTTCGGTGACTCCGTGCGGACGTTGACCGAGCACGGCACCGGCGTCACCGTCGATTTCGAGCACGGTCCGACCCAGGACTTCGACCTCGTCGTCGGCGCCGACGGAATCCACTCGACGACCCGGCGGCTGGCCTTCGGGCCGGAGGAGGCGTACCGGCGGGACTCCGGCTGGTTCTTCTCCACCTTCTCGGCGAAGGCGCCGAGCCACCTGGGCCTGCGCGACAGCGCGGTGCTCTGGAACGATCCGGGGCGGATGGTCGGGCTCGGCAACACCCTCGGTGAGGACGGCGCGATGCTCGTCTTCCACGCCCCGGGGCTGACGTACGACCACCGGGACGTGGCGGCGCAGAAGGAGCTGGTGCTGCGGCGCTTCGCCGACGCGGGGTGGGAGGTGCCGGCGGTGCTGCGGTCGGTGCCGGGGGCGCCGGACTTCTACTTCGACTCGTTGAGCCAGATCGTGATGGACCGCTGGTCGAGCGGGCGGGTCGTGCTGCTCGGTGACGCGGCCTGGGCGCCGGCGCCGGGCGGCATGGGCAACGGGCTGGCGGTCGTGGGCGCCTACGTGCTGGCGGGGGAGTTGGCGACGGCGCCCGACCACGCGACGGCCTTTGCCCGGTACGAGGAGCGAATGCGCCCGTATGCGGTCAAATGCCAGAAGCAGGGCGCGGGGGCCGGCCGGTTCCTGGCGCCGGTCACCGCCAAGCAGTTGAAGCAGCGGAACCGTGCCTATCGTTTGCTCTGCCACCGAACGATGCGTGGCCTCTTTGAGTGGTTGACCACGCGGACGGCCGAGGCGATCGATCTGCCCGCATACGGACTTTCTGTCCCGAGCCGTGCCGAAGCACCCGTGATCTCACAGTTGTAGACGAACCCTCAATCCCCCAAGCAGGGGAAGCAGAAACCACCAGACGGCGGGCTACGCGCGTTGCACTGCGCTGAGCTCGCCGTTTGTTCACTTGAGGGCCGCATGTGCGTCGGCTCTCTGTGAATTGACTGTTGACCCAGATTCGTCAACCCTGCTTTGCTTTCGCAACGAGCCGGACAGCACCACCACAAGTGGTGACACTGAGCCAATTCACCTGTGTGCGCGACGAATTGGCTGCAAGTGGCTGATCCGCAGCGAGTTCTCCCAGGGCAAGCGGATGCCTCGTCCCCCATTCGTGGGCATCCGCGACGAGAGAGGAACACTCCCCACATGCGCAACTCCCACATGAGAGGCGCGACGCTCGCCGGCGTCGCTTCTCTCTCCCTCGCCGCGGCGGGGCTGGCCTTCATGGCCCCCGTGGCTCAGGCCTCCACCGGTGGTCACCGCCACGTCTCCGGCATGGCGCACCACCAGGCCGCTGCGGTCTCCGGCACTGCCGTGAACAACGAGTTCAACCCCTACGCCTCGTCGATCAACGCCAGCAAGACCCCGGGCGTGAAGCAGTGGGAGGCCAAGCAGCGCCAGCTGCGCGCCACCCGCGCGACCGCTGCGGCGACCGGCCAGGAGACCCTGTCCTACGGCGGTGGCGTCGACGGCATCGGTGTCCAGAGCGGCCACTCCAAGGTCTACCTGGTGTTCTACGGGACCCAGTGGGGCACCCAGAGCACCGACGCCAACGGCAACCTGAAGTTCTCCGGCGACTCCGCCGGTGCCGCCGGTGCCGCCCAGCAGATGTTCAAGGGCATCGGCACCAACGGCGAGACCTGGTCGGCCGACCTGACCCAGTGGTGTGACGGCCCGAACGTCGCCTCCGGAGCGGTCAGCTGCCCGAGCAACGCCAACTTCATCCCGTACCAGAGCGGCGGCGTCCTCTCCGGCGTCTGGTACGACAACGCGGGTGCCTCGCCCGCCGGCGCGACCGGCAACCAGCTGGCCCAGGAGGCCATCAACGCGGCCGGCCACTTCGGCAACACCACCTCCGCGGCCAACCGGGACGCGTACTACGTCATCCTGTCGCCCCACGGCACGGACCCGGACAACTACGAGGACCCGAACACCGGCTACTGCGCCTGGCACGACTGGAACGGCGACACCACCCTCACCGGCGGTGCGGCGACCTCGCCCTACGGCGACATCGCCTTCTCCAACCAGCCCTACAACATCGACCAGGGCGCCAACTGCGGCGTCGGCTTCGTGAACTCGCCCGGCACCACGGACGGCTTCACGATGACCCTCGGCCACGAGTGGCACGAGATGATGTCGGACCAGAACCCGGCGGGCGGCTGGACCAACCACGTCTCCGGCTCGTCCTACAACGGCCAGGAGAACTCCGACGAGTGCGCGTGGCTGAAGCCGGGCACCGCCGGTGGCGCCGCCAACGTCTCCTTCGGCTCCTTCGGCTCCTACGCCGAGCAGGCCAGCTGGTCGAACGACACCAACGCCTGTGCCATCTCGCACACCATCCTGACCCACGGCAACACGGTCACGGTCACCAACCCGGGCAGCCAGTCCGGCACCGTCGGCACCGCCGCCTCGCTGCAGATCAGCGGCTCCGACTCGGCCTCGGGTCAGACCCTGACCTACTCCGCGACCGGTCTCCCGGCCGGCCTGTCGATCTCCTCGACCGGCCTGATCTCCGGCACCCCGTCCGCTGCCGGCACCTCCTCGGTGACCGTCACGGGGACCGACACCACCGGCGCCACCGGCTCCACCACCTTCACCTGGACCGAGGCGACCTCGGGCGGCGGCGGTGGCGGTAGCTCCGTCACCAACGGCGGCTTCGAGACCGGTTCCTTCTCCGGCTGGACCACCACCGGCAACGCCACGGTCATCGCCGGTGCGGCCCACACCGGCAGCTACGGCGCGATGCTCGGCTCCACCAACCCGAGCACGACCTCCACGGCGGCGCAGACCTTCACCGCCGCGAGCGGCACCAGCCACCTGTCCTTCTACTACAGCAACACCTGCCCGGACACGGTCACCTACGACTGGGCCACGGCGACGCTGAAGGACAACACCACCGGCACCACCACCACGATCCTCGCCAAGACCTGCGCCAGCAGCTCGGCCTGGACCCCGGTCACCGCGTCCGTCACGGCCGGCCACAGCTACACGCTGACGCTGACCAACAAGGACGACAACTACCCGGGTGACCCGACCTACACCTACTACGACGACGTGACCGTCTCCTGATCATCCTGACCTGATCGGGAGCGACGAGAAGTCGCCGAAGCGCGCGAGCGGAGACCGCCTGGGGGCGGCCTCCGCTCGCTGCGTTTTCCCCGCTCCCAGGGCTCTCCGGTCAGACGCGCACCAGCACGCCCCGGGCGGCGGTGCCGTCGGCGAGCGTCCAGCCGGCGGTGACCGTGCCGGTGGCGTCGGGGGCCGCCGAACCGGCCTGGGGGACGCGGACGAAGTCGAGGGGCAGACCGGCGGTCGCGTCGGTGGCGAGCTCGCCCACGACCGTCAGGTCCGGGGTGTCGCTCTCGCTCTGGGCCTGGGCCACGGCCTCGCCGCGCAGCAGCGCGGCCAGCTGGGCGCGCAGCACCGGGTCCTGGGTGCCGTCGTAGATCCAGCGCTTGCCGAGCAGGCCGTGCTCGCAGGTGCCGATCAGCGCGTGCTCCGCGCCGTCGAGCGCCGCGCCGCGGTAGGTCATCGGCACGTGGTAGGCCACGGAGCCCTCGGTGACCACCATGAACTCGATCCCGACCTCACCCGCGGGGTCGTCCAGCCGGAAGCCGCCGGCCTTCCGCGGGTCCGCCGGGCCGTCCGCCTCGCCCCGGTACCAGGGCTGCCGGGGCAGCCACGCGGCGAGCAGTTCCAGCTTGGTGGGCGTCAACGTGGTGTGGTGGACCACGGCCATCGGGGTGCTCCTCGGGGTAGGGGGACGGCAGGAGTGCCGAAGGGCCCGGCCGTGTGGACGGCCGGGCCCTTCGACGTACGCGTGGTGACGCGAAGGCCGGGTCAGGCCTTCTTGGTCTCCCAGAAGATCTTGTCGATCTCGGCGATCAGGTCGAGCGCCTTCTGGCCGGTCGCCGGGTCCGTGGAGGCCTTGGCGGCGGACAGCGCCTTCAGGGTGTCGTTCACCAGCTGGTGCAGCTGCGGGTACTTCTCGAAGTGGGGCGCCTTGAAGTAGTCGCTCCACAGGACGGAGACGTGGTGCTTCGCCATCTCCGCGCGCTCTTCCTTGATCACGGTGGCGCGGGCGCGGAAGTGCGCGTCTTCGTTGGCCTGGTACTTCTCCTGGACGGCCTTGACGGACTCAGCCTCGATACGAGCCTGAGCCGGGTCGTAGACGCCGCAGGGGAGGTCGCAGTGAGCGTGGACAGTGACCCGCGGAGCAAAGAACCGAGAGAACATGGGAGTCCTTCCTGTGATCGTCTTCCCAGGGAGGAGGTTACCGCCGAAAGCGCCGCGCTTCGCGTCCACCCCGGAGGCTTAGGACAAAGGTCGTAGCAGTCCGGGTATCGGTGGTGGACTTGTCCACCGTGCTTGCGAAGATGGAACGGGACGGAGCCGCGAGCATGGGCGAGGTTGAACGGGATGGCCGAGCGGATGGGTGACCGCGACGCGCAGGCGCTGTTGCAGGAACCCCCGGAGGGGGGACCGGTGACGGGAAAGTTCGGGGTGCTGCTGGTCGACGGGCCGTCGATGGCCCCGACCCTGGCGCACGGGGACCGGCTGCTGTGCCACTACGGCGCGCGGGTGCGCGCGGGGTCGGTGGTGGTGGCCCAGCATCCGCTGCGCCAGGACCTGCTCGTGGTCAAGCGCGCGGTGGAACACCGCGAGGCCGGCTGGTGGCTCCTGTCGGACAACAGCGCGGTCGAGAGCGACTCCCGGGACTACGGCCCGGTCCCGGACGAGTTGATCCTCGGCCGCGTCCTGCTGCGCTACACGCCCCGCCCGGCCTGGCTCGCCCCACCCCCGTGGTCCCGCACGGCGCTGCGGGTGATGCCGTACGCCATGGCCCGGCGCTTCGGCGACTTCCGCAGGGCTTGAGCTTTCGCTCCCGCAGGTGCTTGCACCACCGGGGGCGCGGGGAACTGCGCGAGGAACCCACCCGAGGGGATGGCCCTGCTCGCCCGGGATCCGACTGCCCAGGGTGGCTTGTCGCGCAGTTCCCCGCGCCCCTCGGTGTTTGCAACGTCCCCCTGCGTACATCAGGCCGAAGCGGCCTCGCGCTTGCGGGCGCGGTAGGCGGCGACGTTGGCGCGGGTGGCGCAGCGGTCGCTGCAGTAGCGGCGGCTGCGGTTGGTGGAGGTGTCCAGGTACGCGTTGCGGCACGGCGCCGCCTGGCAGATGCCGAGGCGGTCCACGCCGTGCGCGGTGAGGTGCATGGCCAGGCCCATGCCGGCCAGCGCCGCGTACAGCGCGGTGGCCGTGGGTGCGTTCTCGGCGAGGTGCATGTGCCAGTCCGGCTGGCCGGTCTCGTCGAGCAGGTCGTGGCCGGAGATGATCGGGCTGACCGGGAACTCGATCAGCAGCCCGTTGAGCAGGTCCACCGCCCGCGTCTGCTCGCCCTGCGCCGCGGACTCGAACACCGCCCGCAGTCGCGCGCGGACCGTGCGCAGACGGGAGACGTCCGCCTCCTCGGCCAGCTTGACGCCGCGGCCGCCGGGGCTGAACAGCCGGCGGACCTCCTCGACGCTGGTCAGGACGTCCTTGCCGCGCTCCGGCTCCTCGGTGTTGACCAGCCGGACGGCGAAGTCCGCGTAGGTGGTGAGTTCCATGGTCGTCGTCCTTGGGCCCGGAAGCTGGATGGAAGAGCCGGGTAATGAGCCCTGCTTGTACCAGGGTATTACGCTTTCGCAAGGCGTGTGATGCACCAGACCGAAACGTGAAAGCCGCCCGGCTGCCCACCACGGCCCTGGCTGTGTCAAAATCGGCAGACGGGTGACCCCCGTCAGTCGAGCTGGCCTACCGGATCGGGACCGATCCGGTGGTGTGCCGGACCGGAAGCCAGGACAGAGCTCCGGATCCATGTGCACCGTTCGCACTCCGGCCGCTCGCCGTTCGGCTTCGAGTGCTCTTCTGCACCCTGTGTGCCACCGTGACCCCGTCTGTGCGGGCGGATCTCACGACACAACGGAGGAGAAAGCCCCTTCCACCGGGACAAAAAGACGAAGCAGCGGCGGCTTTGCCCCGACTAGTGTCGAGACCGGCACGGAACCGGACGCAGAAGCGCTCACCCCTACCCTCAAAGAACGACGACGAAGAGGTCCTCGTGGCAGCCGAGATCATCAGCCCCCGCTCCATCGACCAGGAGCCGCTCGACCCCGCCTTCGCCCTGCACCGCGGCGGCAAGATGGAGATTCGCGCGACTGTCCCGGTCCGTGACGCGGACGACCTTTCCCTCGCCTACACCCCTGGTGTCGCGCGTGTCTGCACCGCCATCGCGGAGCAGCCGGACCTGGTCAACGACTACACCTGGAAGTCCAAGGTGGTCGCGGTCGTGACCGACGGCACCGCCGTGCTCGGCCTCGGCGACATCGGTCCCGAGGCGTCCCTCCCCGTGATGGAGGGCAAGGCGATCCTGTTCAAGCAGTTCGGCGGCGTCGACGCGGTGCCGATCGCGCTGGCGACCAAGGACACCGACGAGATCGTCGAGACCGTGATCCGCCTCGCGCCGTCCTTCGGCGGCGTGAACCTGGAGGACATCTCCGCCCCGCGTTGCTTCGAGATCGAGCGTCGCCTGCAGGAGGCGCTGGACATCCCGATCTTCCACGACGACCAGCACGGCACCGCCGTGGTCACCTTGGCCGCGCTTCGCAACGCGGCCAGGCTGACCGGCCGCACCCTGGCCGACCTGCGTGCCGTCATCTCCGGCGCGGGCGCGGCCGGCATCGCGATCGCCAAGATCCTGGTCGGCGCCGGCATCGGCGACGTCTCGCTCTGCGACCGCCAGGGCGTGGTCCACGTCGGCCGCACCGACCTGACCGACGTCAAGCGCGAGATCGCCGAGCTCACCAACCGCGGTGGCCTCACCGGCTCGCTGGCGGACGTGCTCGAGGGCGCGGACGTGTTCATCGGCGTCTCCGGCGGCACCGTGCCGGAGGAGGCGGTGGCCAAGATGGCGAAGGACTGCTTCGTCTTCGCCATGGCCAACCCGAACCCCGAGGTTCACCCGGACGTGGCGCACAAGTACGCCGCGGTCGTGGCCACCGGTCGCTCGGACTACCCGAACCAGATCAACAACGTGCTGGCCTTCCCCGGCATCTTCGCCGGTGCGCTCCAGGTGCGCGCCTCCCGCATCACCGAGGGCATGAAGATCGCCGCGGCCGACGCGCTGGCCGCGCTGGTCGGCGACGAGCTCTCCGCCGCCAAGGTCATCCCGAGCCCGTTCGACGAGCGGGTCGCCCCGGCCGTTACCAAGGCCGTGGCCGAGGCCGCCCGCGCCGAGGGTGTCGCCCGGATCTGACCCCTCATAGCGTTTGGACGTTCGCCCGTCGCGGAGCCATAGATCACACTGTGGCGCGGTTCCGTGGCGGGCGAGCGCGGTTCTAGGGTCGAGACATGTTCGCCGCCTATGCCGCACGTATCGCACCGGACGACCCGCTCAGCGGCCTGGAGCTCGGGCAGCGCCCCGAGCCGGAGGCCCGGCCCGGGTGGAGTGTCGTCACCGTCAAGGCCGCCTCGCTCAACCACCACGACCTGTGGTCGCTGCGTGGCGTCGGGCTGCCCGCCGAGAAGCTGCCGATGATCCTGGGCTGCGACGCCGCCGGTGTCGACGAGGACGGCAACGAGGTCGTACTGCACTCCGTCATCGGCCAGAGCGGCCACGGCGTGGGCCCCAAGGAGCCGCGGTCGATCCTCACCGAGCACTACCAGGGCAGCTTCGCGGAGAAGGTCGCCGTACCGACCTGGAACCTGCTGCCGAAGCCTGCCGGGCTCTCCTTCGAGGAGGCCGCCTGCCTGCCGACGGCCTGGCTGACGGCGTACCGGATGCTCTTCACCAACGCGGGTGTGAAGCCCGGTGACACGGTGCTCGTGCAGGGCGCGGGCGGTGGCGTCGCCACGGCCCTGATCGTCCTCGGCAAGGCAGCGGGGCTGCGGGTCTGGACCACCAGCCGCGACGAGGCCAAGGGCGCCCGTGCGGTGGAGCTGGGCGCCGACGCCTGGTTCCCGAGCGGCGCGCGGCTGCCGGAGCGGGTGGACGCCGTCATGGAGACGGTCGGCGCGGCCACCTGGTCCCACTCCGTCAAGTCGCTGCGCCCGGGCGGCACTCTGGTCATCTCCGGCGCGACCAGCGGCCCGAACCCGCCTGCGGCGGAGCTGAACCGGATCTTCTTCCTGGAGCTGAAGGTGGTCGGCTCGACCATGGGCTCCAAGGAGGAGCTGGCCCAGCTCCTCTCCTTCTGCGAGACGGCGGGTGTGCGCCCGCTGATCGACTCCGTGCTGCCGCTCGCCGACGCCCGTGAGGGCTTCGCCCGCCTGGAGAAGGGCGACGTCTTCGGCAAGATCGTCCTCACGCCGTAGGCGTGCGGGGGCGCGAGGCTCTGCTGATTCGCGGCTCCTCCCCCAGCCTTCGGCCGGGAGGCGCCCCCTGCGTGGGCGCGACAAGCCACCGAAGTGGTGAGTCGGTCAACGAGCAGGGCCATCCGCACGCCGGTGGTTGCTCGCGCACGCAGTTCTTCGAGCAGGGCCTCGCGCCCCTACCGGTCAGCGCCGGCGCAAGCGTGACGCGGCGTCGGCCAGGACCGTACGGGCGTGGTCCAGGGAGTCCCGGTTGACGCCCGCGTCGCGGGCGCTGTCGCGGACCTCGTCGCGGAAGCGGTCCAGCAGCGCGCTCAGCTCACGCAGCGGCTCGCCGTCCGGGTCGACCCGGGTCCACGGCGGGAGGTCCTGCGGTGCGGCCGCCCCGGCGCCCGCCGGAGCGTCCGCCGTGCCGCCGTTGGCGGGGGAGGACCAGCGGGAGGAGTCGGCCAGGCCACTGAGGGTCTTGGTCAGCTCCGAGAGGCCCTCGGAGAGCCCGGAGGGCCAATCTCCGCTGCGCACGTGCGCCTTGATCTGCTCGCCGATCCGCCTGGCCTCGCGGCCCGCCTGCTCGCGCACCGCGCGGGCCTGCTCCTTGGCCTCGCGGGCCTCCTCCTTCGCGGAGCGAGCCTGCTCCTTGGCCTCGCGGGTCTGCTCGCGGGCCTGCTCCTTGGCCTCGCGCCACTCCTCCTTGGCGCGCTGCCAGGACTCGCGGTCGGTACGCCAGCTCGCGTCCTCGCCGAAGCGGGTCTGACGGCGTGACTCCTTGGCCGCGCGGCGCATCTCCTCGCGCAGGTCCTGCGCGGAGTCGCGGACGTCCTCGCGGATCTGGTCCGCGAGCTGCGAGACGGAGTCGTGGATCTCGGCCTCCAGCTCCGCGAGTTCGGCCGCCCGGGCCTCCAACTCGGCGTGGCCGGCCGGGGTGATCCGGTAGACCTTGCGGCCGCCCTCCATCGAGTGCTCGACGAGGCCCTCCTGCTCCAGCTTGGCCAGGCGCGGGTAGACCGTGCCGGCGGAGGGGGCGTAGAGGCCGTGGAAGCGCTCCTCCAGCAGGCGTATCACCTCGTAGCCGTGGCGTGGTGCCTCGTCCAGGAGCTTGAGCAGGTACAGGCGCAGGCGCCCATGGGCGAACACGGGGCGGCTCATGCCTCGTCAGCCCCCTTCTGGTGGTCGATCGCGAGAGGGATGGAGTCTTCGGGGGCCGACGGGTTGTCGTCCTCGTCGGGGCGGCGCAGCACGGCGACGGAGCCGGAGACCGTGGTGATCTTCAGACGGCTGGTGCCGGAGCCCAGGGTGCCGGTGATGCGCTTCGCCCCCCAGGTGCCGGAGACCTGGAGCTGGTCGAAGGAGGAGGAGATGGAGCCGCTCGTGGTGTCGGCCCGGACCTGCGTGTCCGCGGGGGCGGGGATGCGGACGGCCACCTCGCCGGAGACATTGGTGAGCTCCACGTCGGCGGCCGCCGGACGGTCGAGGTCGACCGTCATCGCGCCGCTGACGCTGTTGGCCTTCAGCGCGCCGCTGGTTCCGGCGAAGACGGTGAGCGCGCCGGAGACAGTGTTGATCTTAAGGCCTCCGGAGGTCCCGTGGGCCTCCACGGCCCCGGAAACCGTGTTGGCGTCCACCGGGCCGCTGACGCGTACCAGCGTGACGTCGCCGCTGGCGGTGTTGGTGCGCACCTTGCCGGCGATGCCGGACACCACCGTGTCGGAGGAGGCCGCGCCGATCTCCACCTCGACGCCCGCCGGGACGATCAGTGAGACCACGGCCCGGCGCTTCTGACGCCAGCCGTCGATGAAGCGGGAGAGGGCCTTCCACTGGAAGTCCTTCCACTGGAGATCCTCGTAGGTGATCAACAGTTCTCCGTCGTCCACCGTGACCTCGAGCGGCGCGCCGTCGATCTCCGAGATCTCCAGCCGGGCGGGCGCCTCGCCGGCCACGACGTTGACGGCACCGGCGATGGTGCGCACCTTGACGCGTCGTACGGGCTCGCCGAAAGTGATCTTCTGCGGCTCGCTGACGGTCCACTTCTCGGACATACCGGACTCCCCGATGCTGCGACGGACGTTCCTGTCGCTATTCACGATATATCGCAGCGAACGAGAGTCAAGCTATATCGCGAATATCAGGGTCGCCTCAGGGGGTTCCCCTACGCGTCGCCCAGGTGTCCTGGTCCGCCTCAGTCTGGTCCGTCCCGCTCCGTCCTAGTCCTCGTCCTCGTCCTCGTCGTCGAGCCGCGCCAGCCAGGTGGCCAGCCGCTCGACCGGCACCTCGAACTCGGGGTTGAGGTCGACGAACTCCTGCAGTCGGTCGGCCAGCCAGTCGAAGCTGACCTCCTCCTCGCCGCGACGGCTCTGCAGTTCCTCGATGCCACGGTCGGTGAAGTACATCCATGTCTCCGGATAGGCGAGGGCCCGACCCCGCGAGGAACGCGGGATCGGGCCCGGGCGGTCTGACAGTCACCCTACGTCAGAGCGAGAACACCTCGTCGACCAGCGCGGCCTGCTCGGCCGCGTGACGCTTGGCCGAGCCGACCGCCGGGGCCGAGGAGGCCGAGCGGGCGACGCGACGCAGACGGCCGCGGTCGGCCGAGGGGCCGACGACGACGTCGAGGTGGTCCACCAGGTTGAGCGCGATGAACGGCCACGCACCCTGGTTGGACGGCTCCTCCTGCGCCCAGATGTACTGGACGTTGGCGCCGTAGCGCTTGAGCTCCTCCTGGAGCTCCGCCACCGGCAGCGGGTAGAGGCGCTCGACGCGGACGATCGCCGTGTCGGTGATGCCGCGCTCGGTGCGGGCCGCCGCCAGGTCGTAGTAGAACTTGCCCGCCGTGATGACGACCTTGCGGACGCTGGCCGGGTCGACCGTGGAGTCGCCGATGACCGGGCGGAAGCCGCCGGTCAGGAACTCCTCGGTCTTCGAGGTCGCGGCCTTGTTGCGCAGCATCGACTTCGGGGTGAAGACGATGAGCGGCTTGTGGTGCGGGTTGTGCGTCTGCCACCGCAGCAGGTGGAAGTAGTTCGACGGCAGCGTCGGCATGGCGACCGTCATGTTGTTCTCCGCGCACAGCTGCAGGAAGCGCTCCGGGCGGGCGGACGAGTGGTCCGGGCCCTGGCCCTCGTAGCCGTGCGGCAGCAGCAGGGTGACGCCGGACGTCTGGCCCCACTTGGTCTCGGCGGAGGAGATGTACTCGTCCACCACCGTCGAGGCGCCGTTGACGAAGTCGCCGAACTGGGCCTCCCACATCACCAGCGCGTCCGGACGGGCCAGCGAGTAGCCGTACTCGAAGCCCATCGCCGCGTACTCGCTGAGCAGCGAGTCGTAGACGGTGTAGCGGGCCTGGTCCTCCGTCAGGTACAGCAGCGGGGTGTAGTCCTCGCCGGTCTTGTTGTCGATCAGGACCGCGTGGCGCTGACCGAAGGTGCCGCGGCGGCTGTCCTGGCCGGCCAGGCGGACCGGGTGGCCCTCCATCAGCAGCGAGCCGATGGCGAGGGTCTCGCCCATGGCCCAGTCGATGGTGCCGTCCTCGACCATGGCCGCGCGACGCTGGAGCTGCGGCAGCAGACGCGGGTGCACGGTCAGCCAGTCCGGCAGCGCGACCTGGGACTCGGCGATGCGCTTGACCAGCTCCTGGGAGATGCCCGTCTGCACCGCGACCGGGAAGGTCGCCTGCGGACGCTCCGAGACCGCCGGGGTCGGCACCGTGGCCGCGGCGCGGACCTCGGTGAAGACCTTCTCCAGCTGGTCCTGGTAGTCCTTGAGCGCCTGCTCGGCCTCTTCCAGGGTGATGTCGCCGCGACCGATCAGGCCCTCGGTGTAGAGCTTGCGCACCGAGCGCTTCTTGTCGATCAGCTCGTACATCAGCGGCTGGGTGAACGACGGGTTGTCGGCCTCGTTGTGACCGCGGCGGCGGTAGCAGATGAGGTCGATCACGACGTCCTTGTGGAACGCCTGGCGGAACTCGAAGGCGAGCCGCGCGACGCGGACCACGGCCTCCGGGTCGTCGCCGTTGACGTGGAAGATCGGCGCCTCGACCATGCGGGCCACGTCGGTGCAGTACATGCTGGACCGCGAGGCGGTCGGCGCGGCGGTGAAGCCGACCTGGTTGTTGATCACGACGTGCACGGTGCCGCCGGTGCGGTAGCCGCGCAGCTGCGACATGTTCAGCGTCTCCGCGACGACGCCCTGGCCGGCGAAGGCCGCGTCACCGTGGATCTGCAGCGGCAGCACGTCGAAGGAGTCGCCGGCCTTGTCGAGCACGTCCTGCTTGGCGCGGGCGATGCCCTCGACGACCGGGTCGACCGTCTCCAGGTGGGACGGGTTGGCCGCGAGGGAGACCTTGATGGTCTCGCCGTCCAGGCCGGTGAAGACGCCCTCGGAGCCGAGGTGGTACTTCACGTCGCCGGAGCCGTGCATGGACTTCGGGTCGAGGTTGCCCTCGAACTCGCGGAAGATCTGCGCGTAGGACTTGCCGACGATGTTGGCCAGCACGTTCAGGCGGCCGCGGTGGGCCATGCCCATGACGGTCTCTTCGAGGTGGGCCTTGGCGGCCGAGTCGAGGATCGCGTCCAGCAGCGGGATGACGGACTCGCCGCCCTCCAGCGAGAAGCGCTTCTGGCCGACGTACTTGGTCTGCAGGAACGTCTCGAACGCCTCGGCGGCGTTCAGGCGGCGCAGGATGCGCAACTGCTCCTCGCGCTCGGGGCGCTCGGTGCCGCGCTCGACGCGGGCCTGGATCCAGCGGCGCTGCTTCGGGTCCTGGATGTGCATGTACTCGATGCCGACGGTGCGGCAGTACGAGTCGCGCAGCACGCCGAGGATGTCGCGCAGCTTCATCATGGTGTGGCCGGCGAAGCCGCCCACCGCGAACTCGCGCTCCAGGTCCCACAGCGTCAGGTCGTGCGCCTGGACGTCGAGGTCCGGGTGCTTGCGCTGCTTGTACTCCAGCGGGTCCGTGTCGGCCATCAGGTGGCCGCGGACGCGGAAGGAGTGGATCAGCTCCATGACGCGGGCGGTCTTGTTGACCTCGTTGTCGTGGGTACGGGCGACGTCCGTGGCCCAGCGCACCGGCTCGTACGGGATGCGCAGCGACTCGAAGATCTTGTCGTAGAACTCGTCCTTGCCCAGCAGCAGCTGGTGGATCGTGCGCAGGAACTCACCCGACTGGGCGCCCTGGATGACCCGGTGGTCGTAGGTCGAGGTGAGCGTCATGACCTTGGAGACGCCCATCGCGGCCAGGGTCTCCTCGGCGGAGCCCTGGAACTCGGCCGGGTACTCCATCGAACCGACGCCGAGGATCGTGCCCTGTCCGGGCATCAGGCGCGGGACCGAGTGGACGGTGCCGATGCCGCCGGGGTTGGTCAGGGAGCAGGTGACGCCGGTGAAGTCGTCGACCGTGAGCTTGTTCTGGCGGGCGCGGCGGACGATGTCCTCGTAGGCCTGCCAGAAGCCGAAGAAGTCGAGCGTCTCGGCCTTCTTGATGGCCGCGACGACCAGCTGGCGGTCGCCGTTCGGCTTGGTCAGGTCGATCGCCAGGCCGAGGTTGATGTGCTCGGGCTTGACCAGGAAGGGCTTGCCGTCCTTCTCCTGGAAGCCGTGGTTCATCGCCGGCATCGCCTTGATCGCCTGGACCATGGCGTAGCCGATGAGGTGCGTGAAGGAGACCTTGCCGCCTCGCGCGCGCTTGAGGTGGTTGTTGATGACGATGCGGTTGTCGATCAGCAGCTTCGCGGGGACGGCGCGGACGCTGGTCGCGGTGGGCATCGAGAGCGAGGCGTCCATGTTCGCCACGATCCGGGCGCTCGGGCCCTTGAGGGCGACGAGCTCGGGTCCTGACGGGGCCTCGGCGGGGGCGGTCACAGTGGTGCTGTCCTTCACGGTGTCGGCGGGGTGGGCCGGGGCCGCGGCGCGCTGGGTCGGCGCGGGAGCGGCGGGCTTGGGGGTCAGCGGAGCGGTCGGCGCCGCGGGCGCCTGGGTGGCTGCGGGAGCCACGGGTGCGGCCGGAGCGGCTGCGGGAGCCACGGGTGCGGCCGCAGGAGCCGGAACGGCGGCCACGGGAGCGGCTGCGGGCGCGGGGACCGCTGCAGCCGCCGGGGTCGCAGGCGCCGCGGGCGCCTCGGTCACGGCGACGGCGGGGGCACCCGCCTGGTTCGCGCTCTTGGCGTGCTTGTAGTCGGCGAAGAAATCCCACCAGGCCCGGTCGACCGAGTTCGGGTCCTGGAGGTACTGCTGGTAGATCTCGTCCACGAGCCACTCATTGGGGCCGAACGCGGCTCCCGGGCCGGATTCGGCCGTGGTGGCAGGTGAGCTGCTCGAGTTGGGGGACTGTGGAGACACGGCGGCAACCGCCCTCTTCCGCTTCCGTGTGGATGTGTGGACAGCGGGTAGTAAGGCTACGCCTCCGCCGCACGTCCGCGCAGGTCCCGCAGACCAAGCGTCGCCCAGATCACAGTCCGGTCGCAAACATTGGCCGGAAACCGAGGTTAGAACTCGGGCGTGATGGGGGAGAACGAAGGGCTGTTCGTGCGGCCCGGAGCAGCAGAATCGGGCATTCTTGCGGTTCAGCGCTGGGCGTGCGGGATGATCGACTGCGGTCGCCGCGGCCCGGGGAGTTCGACGCGGATCAGACAGCCCAGCGGTGAGTCGGCGACGGCGATGGTCCCGTGGTGCAGTTCGACGGCCCAGCGCGCGATCGCCAGGCCCAGCCCGGTGCCGCCGTCGGAGCCGGGGCCCTGGGCGGTGGCGGTGCTGCCGCGCCCGAAGCGTTCGAAGACCCGCCCCCGGTCCTCCGGAGCGATGCCGGGACCCTCGTCGGCGACGTCCACCAGCAGCCCGCCGCTCTCCGCGGCGCGGGCCCGCACGGTGACCGTGCCGTCGACGGGGCTGTGCCGGCAGGCGTTGTCGACCAGGTTGGCGACGACCTGGTGCAGCCGTTCGGCGTCCGCGGTGGCGGTCAGCCCCTCGGGTACGTCGAGGCGGAGCGAGACGTCGGTGCGGCGTTTGCTGGCGCCGCCGGAGACGGAGCCGTCCACGGTGAGCCCGCGCAGCACCCCGGCGAGGAACACCTCGACCTCGAAGGGCCGCAGCTCCAGCGTGTCCGCTCCGTCGGCCAGCTTGGACAGGTCCAGCAGGTGCGAGACCAGGCGGCCGAGCCGCTCGGTCTGCTCCAGGGCTGCCGCCATGGTCGCGGGCTCCGGCGTCACCACGCCGTCGACGACGTTCTCCAGCACCGCGCGCAGGGCGGCTATGGGGGTGCGCAGCTCGTGCGAGACGTTGGCGATCAGCTCGCGGCGCTGCCGGTCGGCGGCGTCGAGGTCGTCGGCCATGGTGTTGAAGGCGTGCGCGAGCTCGCCCACCTCGTCCAGCGAGCGGCTGTGCACCCGGCGGGTGTAGTCGCCGTCCGCCATGGCCCGCGCCGCCGCCGTCATGTCGCGCAGGCCCGAGGTCATGCTGTGCGCCAGGAACTGGGTGACCAGCAGCGAGGCGATCACCGAGAACACCATGACCACCCGGATCTGGGTGGAGGAGTTCAGCGCCAGCACCACCATCAGCGTGGAGATGCAGACCGAGATCAGCACCACCACGTTGAGCTTGGCCTTGACCGAACGCAGCGGGTCGAGCGGGCGCAGCCCCGCCCAGAACCGCTCCGCCCTGCTGTTCTCGCTCGGCAGGGCGGGCGGCGGCGCGGCCCGCAGGCCGTGGTCGTGGGCGGGTCTGCGGCGGCTCACGGAGTCGGGGCCTCCAGGGCGTACCCGACGCCGTGGACGGTCCTGATCCAGGCCGCGCCGATCTTCCGGCGCAGGGCCTTGACGTGGCTGTCGACGGTCCGGGTGCCGGACGCGTCGGTCCAGTCCCAGACCTCGGCCAGCAACTGCTCGCGGGTGAGCACCGCGCGCGGCTGCTGGGCCAGGCAGACCAGCAGGTCGAACTCGGTCGGCGTCAGGTGCACGTCGTCGCCGGCGACCCGGACGCGGCGCTGCACGTGGTCGATCTCCAGCTCGCCCAGGCGCAGCGTGCCGCCGACGGGGGCGCGGGCCGCCAGCTGCGCCCGCTCCACGCGGCGCAGCAGGACGTTGACCCGCGCCGCGAGCTCGCGCATGGAGAAAGGTTTGGTCATGTAGTCGTCCGCGCCGACGCCGAGACCGACCAGCATGTCGGTCTCGTCGTCACGCGCGGTGAGCATCAGCACGGGGACCGGGCGCACCGACTGGATCCGGCGGCACACCTCCAGCCCGTCGAAGCCGGGGAGCATCACGTCCAGTACGACGAGGTCGGGCTGCCAGGTCTGGAAGCAGTCCACGGCCGTCGGGCCGTCGTGGGAGACGGCCACGCGGAATCCCTCGGCGCCGAGCCGGGCCGCGATCGACTCGGCGATCGTCGGTTCGTCCTCCACCACCAGGACTCTGCGCTGGTTACCCAGGCCATTGTTCGTCTGCTGCTGTACATCCGTCACGGTCACGCCACCGCCCCCAGGGCCTCGCGTTCTCGGGCCCGAGCTGTTCAGGCCTTCCGGGTCGTACGGTTCGTACGGTGCCCCCGCCGCTCCTTGTTCAGTCCGCTCGTGGTGCTGTCGTTCGGCAGCGTACGGACGGGACGGCCGCTGTGGCAGGCCGACGCCGGATAAACCGACCCTTCGGGCGGTGGCACGGGCAGGACCATACCGTGCGTCACCTAGACGCGCGAGGACAGGTACACGACATCGGGAAGACCGCGCTCCACATGCACCGGTACTTCGATCACCTCGATCCGCGCGAACCGGGCCCGCAGCCTGGCCTCGAAGGCCGGTGAGGGGGCCGCGCTCCACACGGCGAGGACGCCCTCGTCGGCGAGGGTCCGCTCCACCAGATCGAGACCCTCGTCACCGTAGAGGGAGTCGTTCGATTCGGTGACGGTCCAGTCCGGGCCGTTGTCGATGTCGAGGCAGAGCGCGTCGTACCGGTTCTCGGTCGTCCGCAGGTGCTCGATCAGGTCCGCGTGCACGATTTCGGCCCGTGGGTCGCTGTGACCCTCGCCGGCGAACGGTGCCAGCGGGGCGTCGCCCCGGGTGTGCCAGTCGATGATCGCCCGCTCCCGCTCCACGACGGTGATCCGCCCGGGTCGCCGGTCCCGCGCGGCCTCGGCGAGCGAGAAGCCGACCCCGAGCCCCCCGATCAGCACGTGCGCCCCACGCGCGCCGTCCAGCGCGTCCAGCGCGCAGCTGATGAGCATGCGCTCGGATCGGCCGTCGGCGGTGTCCATCAGGAACGTTCCGTTGGCGATGATCTCGAAGTGCGGACCCCTGCGCCGCAGGGCCACCTCCCCGTAGGGGCCGTCGCGGCGGTCGAGCGGTTCGGGCGTGTCGGCGTGGTAGCTGGACATGGGCACATCGTTCGCCCGACCGCCCGGCCCGGGCAAATCGGTGGCCTCGGGCGCGGCCGGGCAGCAGGCTGCTGCGCATGACCTTCTCAGTGATCGCACACGATCCGGCGAGCGGACTGACCGGAGTGGCGGTGGCCAGCTGCGTGCTGGCGGTGGGCACCCGCGTCGCCACGGCGCGGCGCGGCGTCGGCGTCGTGGCCGCGCAGGCCTCGTCGCAGCTGTGGCACGGGAACGCCGCGCTCGACCTGCTGGCCCGGGGCGCCACCCCGCAGGAGGCGGTGGCCGCGGTGGCCGCGCTGTCGGAGCCGGAGGCACGGCAGCTCGCGGTCGTCGACGTGGGCGGCCGCGTCGCGGCGTGGACCGGGCCGCAGTGCGAGGGCGAGGCCGGGCACCGCCTCGGCGAGCACGTCTCGGTCCAGGGCAACACGCTCGTGAACGGCGTGCTCGACGCCCTGTGGGCGGCCTGGGAGGCGGCGCGGGGGCAGCCGCTCGCCGAGCGCCTGCTCGCCACGCTCGCCGCGGGCGACGCCGCCGGCGGCGACCGGCGCGGACGCCAGTCGTCGGCCCTGCTGGTCGTCGGCGAGGACGACCCCGTCGATCTGCGGGTGGACGACGCCCCGGAACCAGTCGCGGAGCTGGGCCGACTGCTGACCGTGGACCGGGCGCACCGGATCTTCCGCGAGGCATACGCGCGCCACCGCGACGGTTCCAGGGTCGAGGCCGTGGCCCTGCTGCGGAGGGCGCAGGAGCTCGCGCCGGGAGACCGGCTGATCAGGACCTGGGCGCCGCGCATCCAGGGCGGCATCGCCTGATCGCTCAGAGCGAACACGGAGTGGGGAACATTATCGGGGTCATGAACCTTTAGTCCCTTGAACTCAACTTGGATGACCGGGGAGAAATCATGGCTTCGACCTCTGGAACGCTCACCCTGCCGGTGCTGCCGCTCGACGACGACGCGGTGCTCCCCGGCATGGTCGTCCCACTCGACCTGTCCGACCAGGACGTCCGTGCCGCTGTGGAGGCCGCGCAGGCGGCGGTTCGGGAGACCGGGGCGCAGGCCCCGGGGATTCGTACGGTGGCCAACGCGCGCAAGGCGCGGGTGCTGCTGGTTCCGCGCGTGGACGGCGCCTACGGCGCGATCGGCACGGTCGCGACCGTGGAGCAGGTCGGCCGCCTCGCCGACGGCGACCCGGCCGCGCTGGTGCGCGGCGTCCGCCGGGTCCGCATCGGGGCCGGCACGACCGGCCCGGGGGCCGCGCTGTGGGTGGAGGCGGTGCCGGTCGAGGAGACCGCCGTCCCCTCGCCGCTGCCCGGCGCCCTCGCCGAGATCGTCACCGAGTACAAGGCGCTGACCACGGCCTGGCTGCAGAAGCGCGGCGCCTGGCAGGTCGTCGACCGCTTCACCCAGATCGACGGCGTCTCCGAGCTGGCCGACAACATCGGCTACGCGCCGTTCGTCACCGCCGAGGAGAAGGTCGCCGTCCTGGAGGAGCTGGACCCGGTGACCCGGCTCAAGCTCGCCCTGCAACTGCTCAAGGACCACCTGGCCGAGGCGGAGGTCCAGGAGACCATCCGCAAGGACGTCCAGGAGGGCATGGAGAAGCAGCAGAAGGAGTTCCTGCTCCGGCGCCAGCTGGAGGCGGTCAGGAAGGAGCTGGCCGACCTCAACGGTGAGCCCGACTCCGAGGAGGAGGACTACCGCGCCCGCGTGGAGGCCGCCGACCTGCCCGAGAAGGTCAAGGAGGCGGCACTCAAGGAGGTCGAGAAGCTGGAGCGTTCCAGCGACGCCTCGCCCGAGGGCAGCTGGATCCGCACCTGGCTCGACACCGTCCTGGAGCTCCCCTGGAACAACCGCACCGAGGACGCCTACGACATCGCGGGTGCCCGGGCGGTGCTCGACGCGGACCACTTCGGGCTCGACGACGTCAAGGAGCGCATCGTCGAGTACCTGGCGGTTCGCAAGCGCCGCTCCGACCGTGGTCTGGGTCTGGTCGGCGGCCGTCGCGGCGGCGCGGTGCTGGCGCTCGTCGGGCCCCCCGGGGTCGGCAAGACCTCGCTCGGCGAGTCCGTGGCCCGTGCCATGGGCCGTGAGTTCGTCCGGGTCGCCCTGGGCGGCGTCCGGGACGAGGCGGAGATCCGCGGCCACCGTCGCACCTACGTCGGCGCGCTGCCCGGCCGCATCGTGCGGGCCATCAAGGAGGCCGGCTCGATGAACCCGGTCGTGCTGCTGGACGAGATCGACAAGGTCGGCTCGGACTACCGCGGCGACCCGGCGGCGGCCCTGCTGGAGGTCCTGGACCCGGCGCAGAACCACACCTTCCGCGACCACTACCTGGAGGTCGAGCTCGACCTCTCCGACGTGGTCTTCCTCGCCACCGCCAACGTGCTGGAGGCCATCCCCGAGCCGCTGCTCGACCGGATGGAACTGGTGCGCCTGGACGGCTACACCGAGGACGAGAAGGTCGTCATCGCCCGCGACCACCTGCTCCCGCGCCAGCTGGAGCGGGCGGGCCTGGGCGCCGAGGAGGTCGTCGTCGCGGAGGACGCGCTGCGCAAGCTCGCGGCCGAGTACACCCGTGAGGCCGGTGTCCGCACCCTGGAGCGCGCGGTCGCGCGCATCCTGCGCAAGGTCGCGGCTTCGAGCGAGCTCGGCGAGGCGGGCGCGGAGCTGCCGCGCACCGTCCACGAGTCCGACCTGCGCGGCCTGATCGGCCGGCCCCGGTTCACCCCGGAGCACGCGCAGGAGCCGGAGGAGCGGCGCACGGCCGTGCCCGGCGTCGCGACCGGCCTGGCCGTGACGGGCGCGGGCGGCGACGTCCTGTTCGTCGAGGCGTCCATCGCCGATCCGGAGACGGGCGGCAGCGGGCTGACCCTGACGGGTCAGCTGGGTGACGTGATGAAGGAGTCCGCGCAGATCGCGCTGTCGTTCCTGCGGTCGCACGGGGCGGAGCTGGAACTGCCGGTCACCTCACTGCGGGAGCGCGGCGTGCACATCCACGTGCCGGCGGGCGCGGTCCCGAAGGACGGCCCGAGCGCGGGCGTCACCATGACGACGGCTCTCGCCTCGCTGCTGTCCGGCCGCAAGGTGCGACCGGAGGTCGCGATGACGGGCGAGGTCTCCCTGACCGGACGCGTCCTGCCGATCGGCGGCGTGAAGCAGAAGCTCCTGGCGGCGGACCGGGCGGGCATCACCACGGTGCTGATTCCGTCCCGCAACGAGGCCGACCTGGACGACGTCCCGGCCGAGGTCCTCGCCCGCCTCACCGTCCACGCGGTGGCGGACGTCCGCCAGGTACTGGAGCTGGCACTCGAGCCGGCCACGGCACTGCAGGAGACCCTGGCGGCTTAGCTTGTGTTCCCGCCGGTGGTTGCACTGTCAGGGGCGCGGGGAACTGCGCGACAAGCCACCCACGTGGTGAGTCGCTCAGCGAGCAGGGCCATCCGCACGTCGGTGGTTGTTCGCGCAGTTCCCCGCGCCCCTGGGTAGTGCGACTAAAGCGTGCCCGTTTCCGGATTCCTGGCCGTGAGGCAGTAGGTGCCGCCCGCAGGGTCCTGCATCACGATCCAGTGGCCGTGCTCGGCCACGAAGGTCGCGCCCAGCGACTCGTGTGCCTCGCGCGTCGCCCAGCGGTCGCTGCACGCGAGGTCGAGGTGGGCCCCGGTCGGGCGGGCCTCGGCGAGCCTGTGCAACAGGATGCGGATCGGCAGTTCCGACGGAGGCTGGACCACCGCGAACTCCGGGCGGGACCCCTTGGAGACGGTCCAGCCGGTGAGCTCCGTCCAGAACTCGATCTCGGCCTCGAACGCCTCCGGCGCCATGTCGATCGCGATCTGGTCCACCCGGGTGCCCGCGACCACCGGCGGACGCCGGAACTCGCGGTGCCAGGGGACCACGCAGAACAGCTGTCCCGCGGGCGACCGCAGCACGGACCAGGCGCCGTGGTCGGCGACCCGCCGCGCGCCGAGGGCCACCGCGTCGTCCGCCAGGGCGCGCGGGTTCTCGGCCGCCAGGTCGAGGTGGCCGCCGTGGCTGTCGCCGACGGCCTGAAGCTTCAGGCAGGCGTCCGTGCCGTCCTTCGGCAGGAACGTCGCGAACTCTCCCTCCGCACCGCGCGGAGCGGACAGCGTGGTGTCCGTCACCGCCGTCCAGAACTCGGCGGCAGCCGCCCACTGGTCCCGAGGCCGGTCGATGAACGCGTACACCCAGCGGATCATGGCTGCAGCGTAGCCTGCGTCACACCTGGAGCGTTCGGAGAACCGCAGCGTTCGAAAGACGCGTTCCCCACCTTGAGACCGGACCTGCGACAATGCCACGGTTCTCGGAACGTCGGTGAAGTGTTGGGTGGGTGCAGAACATGGGCGCACGTAGCTCGCGGGGCGCTGCCGTGGAGGTGGTCCCGGGGGCGAAGCGCAGGCGGAACCTCGAACTGTTCCTGCTGCTCTTCGCCGTCGTGGTCTGCGGCTTCGCCAAGGCCAGTGCCGATCTCGGCCTGACCGGCAAGCTGTCGGGCGGTTTCCTGACGGATGTGCTGGGGCTGGCTGCGCTCGCGATAGCCGCGCACCTGGTGGTGCGGAAGTGGGCGCCGTACGCGGACCCGCTGATCCTGCCGCTGGCGGTGGTGCTGACGGGTCTCGGCCTGGTGCTGATCGACCGGCTCGACACGTCGTACATCAAGGTCTACAACTCCACGGCCGCCGCACCGAACCAGGTGATGTGGACGGTCATCGCCGTCGTGGTCTTCGCAGCCGTGATCATCATGGTCAAGCACCACCGGCTGCTCTCCCGGTACACCTACCTGCTGATGGCGATCTCGCTGATCGCGCTCGTCGCGCCGGCCTTCTTCTCCGGTGACCAGTACGGCGCGCGGCGGTGGATCCACCTCGGGCCGCTCTCGTTCCAGCCGGGTGAGTTCACCAAGCTCGCCATCATCGTCTTCTTCGCCAGCTACCTGATGGCCAACCGGGACGCGCTGGCGCTGGTGGGCCGTAGGTTCATGGGCATCGCGCTGCCGCGCGGCCGCAACATGGGCCCGATCCTGGTGGTCTGGGCCGTGAGCCTGGTCGTCCTGGTCTTCGAGTCCGACCTCGGCACCTCGCTGATCTTCTTCGGCGCGTTCATCATCATGCTGTACGTGGCCACCGAGCGGACCGGGTGGGTGGTCCTCGGCGCGCTGATGGCCGTGGGCGGCGCGGTCGCGGCCGGCACCCTGGTCACCCACGTCAAGTACCGCGTCAACAACTGGCTCGACCCGATGGCCGCCTACTCGCCGACCCCGCCGACCGGCTCCTCGCCGCAGCTGGCGGAGTCGCTGTTCAGCCTCGGCCACGGCGGGCTGCTCGGCACCGGGCTGGGCCGCGGCGACTCCTGGCTGATCGCCTTCGCCGGGCGCAGCGACTGGATCCTCGCCACGGTGGGCGAGGAGCTGGGCACCGCCGGGATCATGGTCGTGCTGGTGCTCTACCTGATGCTCGGCCAGCGCGGCATGCGCACCGCCGTCCGCCTGACCGACCCCTTCGGCAAGCTGCTCGCCGCGGGTCTGGCCGCCGCGCTCGTGCTCCAGGTGTTCGTGGTCGCCGGTGGTGTGCTGGGGCTCATCCCGCAGACCGGCAAGGCGCTGCCGTTCCTCGCCCAGGGTGGTTCCTCGACCGTCGCCAACTGGCTGATGATCGCCCTGCTGATCAAGCTGAGCGACGCGGCCGGCCGCGCCGAGATGGAGCCCAAGCCGGACCCGAACGCGACGCTGACCATCTCCGCCGAGGAGATCGCCCGCGCCCAGGCCGAGATGGAGCAGCTGGGCAACTAGCCCAGCCGGCCGGGCCGAGGCTCAGCGGAAGATCCCCGTGTGGCCGAGCGAGTAGCGGCCCGGCTGCGGGTAGACGCACAGGCCGTGCGGGCCGTCGCCGACGGGGATCTTCGCCAGCAGCTTGCCGTCCGCCGTGGACATCGCGTAGACGACGGAGTTGTAGCGGCCCGACAGCCACAGCACCTTGCCGTCGGCGGAGACACCGCCCATGTCGGGGCTGCCGCCTCCCGGGATCCACCACTTGTGGACGAGCTTGCCCGTCGCGAAGTCCAGGACCGAGACGGAGCCCTCGCCGCGGTTGGAGATGTACAGCTGCTTGGAGTCGCGGCTGACGTAGAGGCCGTGCGCGCCCGCGCCCGTCGGGAGCAGGACCGGCTTGGAGAAGGTGTCGCCGTTCAGCTCCCAGACCCCGTTGGCGATCATGTCGGCGACGTACCAGGTCTTCCCGTCCGGGGAGATCTTCACGTCCTGCGGCATCGAGCCGGTCATCGGGATCTTCTGCTCGGCGACGATCTCCATCTTCGCCGTGTCGACCTTGAGCAGGTCGCCGGAGAACTCGCAGGAGACGATGAAGTACCGGCCGTCGGGGGAGAAGTCGGCGTGGTTGACCCCGTCGCACTGCGAGGGGATGGCCTTGACGGTCTTCATGGTGTGCGCGTCACGGAAGACCAGCTGGTGGTCGGCCGAGGCCATGACGACGGCGTACTTGCCGTCGGGGGTGAAGTAGAGGTTGTAGGGGTCGTGCACGTCCACGGTCGGGCCGGCCTTGCCCGTGGCGGGGTCGATCGGGGTGAGGGTGTTGCCGAGGTCGTTGTTGACCCAGAGCGTCTTCAGGTCCCAGGAGGGGACGACGTGCTGCGGCTGGTCGCCCACCGGGATGGTGTCGATCACCTTGTAGGTGGCCGGGTCGATCACGGTGACCGTGTTGGACAGCGTGTTGGGCACGTAGACCCGCGCGGGGAAGCCCTTCACCACCGGCGACAGCTGGTTGGGCCGGTCGGCCGCGTACACGTCCTTCGGGTCCAGCAGCGGCGGCATGCCGGGCAGGGTCGCGTCGCCGCTCTTCGCCGCTGCCCCGGTGGTCCCGCCGGTCGCTCCCGCTGCCGCAGGGGAGCCGGAGGCGGCGGGTTTCTTCGGTGCCTCCACGGCGTTGCCGGTGGCCGGACCACTGGAGGAGCAGGCGGTGGCGACCAGCAGGGTGGCGGCGCTCAGGGCGGCAGCGGTGGCGAGGTGGTGAGTGCGCATCAGCTCAGCAGCTCCGAGGTGGTGACAGCGCGCAGGCCACGCTGCCGAAGGCCGTCAAGGATCGCGGGCAGTGCGGCGACGGTGCCGGTGTGCCCGAAGTGCAGTGAGACCACCGATCCGGCCCGTGCCTGGTCCAGCACCGTGCGGGTGACGGCGCTCGCGCCGGGGTCGGTGTAGTCGAGGGAGTCCACGTCGTAGGAGAGGCAGTGCCCGTAGCCGGCCCGGCGGGCCTGCGCCGCGACGACGGCGGTGCAGTCCTGTGCCTGCGAGGGCCGGAACCAGGTGCCGATGGAGCCGGTCAGCTGCCGCAGCCGTTGCGCGCAGCGGGCGATCTCGGCGTAGGCCGCGTCGGCGGAGAGCGTCGAGATGGCGACGTGGTTCTGGGTGTGGTTGCCGAGCTCGTGGCCGCCGTCGAGGATCCGCTTGGCCATGTCCGGGTAGCTGTCCAGCCAGCTGCCGACGGCCATCACGGTGACCTTGCCGTCCGCCCGCTCCGCCTCGGCGAGCAGCGAACGTGCGACGGCCGGGTCGCCCTGGCCGTGGAAGGTGAGGGCGACGCGGTCGGTGGTGGTGGGCCCGGAGTGGATCTCGAACGGCAGCCCGGCGGCGACCGCCGCGACGGTGGCCTTCGGAGTCGGAGTCGGAGTCGGAGTCGACGTCGACGGGTGCGAGGGCAGTGCGGTCGTGCCGCCCGCGCGCGAGGACGGCGCGGCGCTCCCGCAGGCGCTCAGCATGGACGCGGCGGCACCGAGGGTGGCGGCGCGGAGGACGTGGCGTCGGTCCAGGGGGCTCACCGTCCCGACGATATGCAGAACGTCACATATCCGCGCGTCGAGATTCTGACGGACGATCGGAGTCGGCAGTCGGTCCGAACGCGGGTGGAACGAGGAGTACAGGTGCTCACAACCGACCGGAAAGAGCTTCCTTTCGGCGTACCGGGGCTGCGCGCCTTCCTCGGTGACGACGGGGTCGCGGTGCTCCTGCTGGACCGGCCGGAGAAGAAGAACGCGCTCACCCGCGCCCAGTGGGAGGCGCTGCCGCACCTGCTCACCCGTCTGGAGCAGGAACCGGGCCTGCGGGCGCTGCTGCTGACGGGCGCGGGCGGCGCGTTCTCGGCCGGAGCGGACATCGGCGAGCTGGCCGAGGTCTACGCGAGCCCGGAGGCGGCCGACGAGTACCACGCCGTCAACGTGGCGGCGGAGACCGCGCTCGCGGCCTTCCCGCACCCGACGCTCGCGGTCGTCGACGGTCCGTGCGTGGGCGGCGGCTGCCAGCTCGCGGTCGCCTGCGACCTGCGCTTCGCGGCACCCGGCGCGCGGCTCGGGATCACCCCGGCCAAGCTCGGCATCGTCTATCCGGCGGTGCCCACCGCGCGCCTGGCCCGGCTGGTCGGACCGGCCCGCGCCAAGTACCTGCTCTACTCCGCCGAACTGGTGACGGCGGACCAGGCGCTGGTGTTCGGCCTGGTCGACGAGGTGGCACCGCAGGTGCACGAGCGCGCGCTCGCCTTCGCGCGGGTGCTGGCCACACGCTCGGCGCAGACGCAGGGGGCGGTCAAGGCGGTGGTCGACGCGGTGGTCACCGGCGGGGACGCCGGGGCGGCGGCGGAGCCCTGGGAGCGCGCGTCGCGGACCACCCCGGACGTGCGGGAGGGCCTGGCCGCGTTCCTGGAGCGGCGCCCGCCCAGGTTCTCCTGAGCACCACCTGACCTGCCTGACGTGCCTCACGTGCCTGACCTGCCTCACGTGCCTGACGTGCCTCACGTGCCTGGCATGCCCGGCCTGGCGGTACTGCGGCGCGCCTGCGCGGCCGCCGGCGGTCCGGAAAATAGCTTTATGTCCGTTTCTTGCTGATGCGCGGAGCGGAACGGACGGACCTGATGGCCAGTGGAGTGACCGGAAGCAGGGGCCCCGGCGGCCGGCGCGGATTCCTCGCCGAGCTCAAGGACGCCGTCAACGGCCGCACCGCGATGCTGGTCATCGCGGTGCTGGCGCTCCAGCTCGGCTTCATCGTGTCGTACATCGGCGCGCTGCATCACCCCTACCCGCACAAGGCGTCGATCGGCGTCGTGGCACCGCAGCCGGTCAGCGCGAAACTCGTGGGGCAGCTGAACGCGCTGCCCAAGCAGGTCCTCGACGCCAAGCCGGTCGCGGACGAGGCGACGGCCGTCAGCCAGATGAAGGACCAGAAGCTCTACACCGCACTGGTCGTCAACCCGGCCGGCACGCAGGACACCCTGCTGGTCGCGAACGCCTCCGGTCCGGCGCTGGCCACGGCCGTCACCCAGGTCATCACCGCGGCCGAGGCACAGCAGGGCCGCACCGTCGTGGTCAAGGACGTGGTCCCGCTGGCGGCCGGTGACGCCGAGGGGCTCTCCTCCTTCTACCTCGCCGTCGGCTGGTGCGTCGGCGGCTACCTGGTCGCCTCCCTGCTCGGCATCAGCGCGGGCACCAGGCCCGCCAACGCGCAGCGCGCGGTCATCCGCCTCGGCGCGCTGCTGCTCTACTCGCTGGCGGCGGGCCTCGGCGGCGCGGTGATCGCGGGCCCGATCCTGAACGCGCTGCCCGGCAGCATCATGGCCCTGTGGGGCGTCGGCACGATGGTGGTCTTCGGGGTCGGCGCGGTCACGATGGCGCTGGAGTGCTTCTTCGACGTCATCGGCATCGGTATCGCGGTGCTGCTCTTCGTCATCCTCGGCAACCCCAGTGCGGGCGGGGTCTTCCCGCCTCCGCTGATGCCGCCGTTCTGGCGGGCGATCGGCCCCTGGCTCCCCAACGGCGCCGGGACCGACCTCAACCGGTCCATCGCGTACTTCCACGGCACGGACGTGCTGCGACCGCTGCTGGTGCTGTCGGTGTGGATCGTGGTGGGCGTCGCGCTGACCATGGTCGCCTCCGTCGTCCGCCCGGGCACGGGGCGCGCGGACCTGCCGACGACGGAGGAGGCGTCCCCCGCGCAGCGGGTGCCCGACCCGGCGTAGCCGCGGGAGGGCGAGGGCGCGCCGGTCGCGTAGGGTGTGGCGTTCGGTGAAGTCGCGCTCGGGGAGGGGCCGGTGGACGAGGTCGACGAGGTCGGCGAGGTCGGCGCCAAGGGTCGTACGGCGAACGGGGCAACGGCCCCGGCAGCCGAGCCGGCCGGCGCCACCGTGCAGCTGAGGGTGGCCGAGGTGCTGCCGGAGGCCGCCGCAGGGCCGCAGGCCGAGGCCGATGTGCCGGGGGCCCATGCCTCCGGGCTCCTGCCGGAGGGTGGCGCCGTGGAGGCGCCGCAGGCCGTTGCCGTGCAGGCGGCGGCCTTGCTGAATCGGGCCGTGCACGTCGCGGACATCGGCCGGCAGGCCGTGGTGCGGGGGAGCCGCAGGGCCGCCGAGGGTGCCGCGCGTGGCGCGTGGGCCCACCACGCGCTCACCTCCATCGCGCCGCCGCGGATACCGGCGGACGTGCCGTGGGTGCTCTCCGTCGGTGCGCTGCTGGGCCGCCACCCGCGCACGCCGCAGCTCGCGCACAAGGCGCTGGGCCTGCTGGACGGCTTCGGCGCGGTGCACCTGGGCCCGGAGTCGGTGGGTTTCGACGGGGAGGAGATCCCCTGGGCCAAGGTCGTCGCGATCCGCACCCGCAACGCCTTCGAGGTGATGACGACGCAGGCGCTGGAGCAGGAGGTGGACCGGATCCGCCAGTTCCTGCCGCCGGTGCCGGGCCGCAAGTGGCTGGTGACGCGAGCGGCCGAGGCGCTGGCGACGGTGGTGCTGGCGGCGTTGGAGCACGGGTCCGTGGACCGGCCGTTGGACCAGGTCGAGGTGCCTGTCGAGATCGTGCACAAGGGCCTGCTGGGTCGTGAGCGCGTGCAGACCGGCGGTCTGTTCTCGGTGGCCGGGCTGGTCGTGGTGCCGCAGGCGGCGGAGAGCCTCGCCGCGACCGCGCGGCAGCACGGCCTGCCCGTCGTGCCCGGCCGGCCACTTTCCGCCGTTCAGCCGGACCGCGCCGACCGGGTCGGCATCCTGCGCGACCGCACGGACGCGATGGCCGCCCTCCTGGCCCGTCTCCAGCGCGAGGAGAGCGACGACCTGGACCATGTCGACCACGTCGACCACGTGCCGGCGCCGCGTCCCGCGGACGCCCGGTCCGTCCCGGACCCCCGCGCCGACTGGGCTCGGTGAGGCCCTTCCCCGACGCAGAAAGTTGTCAGTAGCAAGCAACGTTCCTATGGTTGCTTGGAACAACTTTCTGCGTCGGGGAAGGGCCTCACCATGAGTCATCGCGAGATCATGCGGGCGCTGTCCGGACTGCTGCTCGGGCTCTTCGTGGCGATGCTCTCGTCCACGATCGTCACCAACGCCCTGCCGAAGATCCTGGCGGACCTGCACGGCGGCGAGTCCGCCTACACCTGGATCGTGGCCTCGACACTGCTCGCGGTCACCGCGAGCACGCCGCTGTGGGGCAAGCTGGCGGACCTGTTCAGCAAGAAGCTGCTGGTCCAGATATCCCTGATCTCCTACGTCGCCGGCTCGATGCTGGCGGGCCTGGCCCAGAACCCCGCCCAGCTCATCGCCTGCCGCGTGATCCAGGGCCTCGCCGTCGGCGGGATCTCCGCCCTCGCCCAGGTCTGCATGGCGGCGATGATCTCGCCGCGCGAACGCGGCCGCTACAGCGGGTACTTCGGCATGGCCTTCGCCCTCGCCACGGTCGGCGGACCGCTGATCGGCGGCGTCATCGTGGACACCTCCTGGCTCGGCTGGCGCTGGTGCTTCTACGTCTGCGTGCCGCTGGCCGTCGTCGCGGTGGTCATCCTCCAGCGCACCCTGCACCTGCCGACCGAGCGCCGCGAGGGCGTCCGCATCGACTACCTCGGCGCGACCCTGATCGCCGCGAGCGTGACGCTGCTGCTGGTCTGGGTCACTCTGGCCGGCACCTCCTACGGCTGGCTCTCCTGGCAGACGGTCGCGATGGTCGGCGGCGCGCTGGTGCTGGGCGTGCTCGCGGTCCGTACGGAGCAGCGGGCGGCGGAGCCGATCGTCCCGCTGCGGATGTTCCGGCACCGTACGGTGGTGCTGGCGACGATCGCGTCGGTCATGGTCGGCGTCGGGATGTACGGCGCGACGATGTTCCTCAGCCAGTACTTCCAGCTCGCGCGCGGCAAGTCGCCGATCGCGTCCGGCTTCGCGACGACCCCGCTGGTGCTGGGCCTCGCCGTCGCCTCCTACGCCAGCGGCAAGCTGATCACGCGGACGGGCCGCTGGAAGGCCGTCCTGATGGCCGGCGCGGCGTCCCTGACGGCGGGCTTCGCCCTGCTGGGCGTGCTGCGGGCGGACACCTCGTACTGGATCGCGGCGGTCGCCATGGCCGTGGCGGGCGTCGGCGTCGGCACGGTCATGCAGAACCTCGTCCTGGCGGTGCAGAACACGGTTCCGGCGGGGGAGTTGGGTATCGCCAGCTCCATGGCCACGTTCTTCCGCACGATGGGCGGGGCGATCGGCGTCTCCGCGCTGGGCGCGGTGCTGGCCGCGCGCGTCTCGCACGATCTGGGCGGCGCGGCGGGAACGGGCGGCGCGATCCCGGACCTCTCCACGCTGCCGGCGGCGATCCGCCCCGTGGTGGAGGCGGCCTTCGGCCGGGGGATCGGCGAGGTCTTCCTGTGGTGCGTGCCGTTCGCACTGGCGGCGCTGATCAGCATCTGGCTGATCCGCGAGGTCCCGCTCAAGACCGAGTCCGGCCTCGAGCGGATGGCCGCCGCCCCGCGCGTCACCGCCGAGGACGTCGCCTCCTGAGGCCGAGGCGCGCGGCTCCTCGCACGTCGTGCTTCAGGTGGCGGACTCGGGAACGGTCTCGGGAACGGCCTTCGGGAGGGGGTCTCCCGGGCGGTGGATCGCCGGGAGCGCCAGCGCCTGTGCCTGGCGGTCCGTCAGCTGTGCGATGAGGCGGATGTAGACCACGGCCCGCAGCAGGATCACGGCGCAGAGCCCGAGGAGCGCCCAGTGCGCGTGCCGCAGGTAGGCGCCGCCGACGAGGTCGACGACGAGGCCCACGAGCCCGGTGGCCCACCACAGGTTGACGACGCCCGGCTGCGGGAGGCCACTCGCACGCCGGAGGTCGAGCAGGACACGGCGCGGCCACCAGAGGTTGACCAGGGGGACGAACCAGAGGCCGACCGCCCGGGTGCGTCCGTCGCGCAGGGTGCCGGGGGCGAGCAGCTCGGCGTTGGTCCAGCAGTGGCGGATCCAGATGCTGCGCCAGACCAGGAGGGCCACGAAGAAGCCGAAGGCGCAGAGGATGATCAGGCCCAGCAGTTCCGGCGTGGGGGAGTAGAGGAAGGCGGTGTCGGCCAGCATGCCCGCGACGGCGGTCAGGCCGACGAGCATCTTCAGGTTCGCGGCCGCCTTGCGCGGGTCTGCCGGCGGGACGGACTGAACGGGTTCCACGGACATGCTGCTCCCTGAGCGACGAAGGTCGTCGGGAGAGTAGAAGCTGCCGAGCCCGGCTGTCGAGTGACTTCCCTGGGGGCGGGGGTCCCCCGCGCCCCCAGGGTGTGCCGCCTACTTGTGGGCGATGAGGTAGAAGCCGTAGCCCACGGCGCTCGCGCAGAGCGCGAAGCTGACGTAAGCCGCGGCGGAGAGGGAGGCGACAGCCGCGCCGCCCGTGGTGCGGGTGCGGCGCGAGAGCGCCGTCATGCCGAGGCAGAACGCGCCGACCACCGCGACGGTGATGAGCAGGCTCATCCCGAACGTGCTGCCCAGGGCAGACCAGTTGATCTTCATTTCGGTTCTCCTTTGGCCTCAGGCCGCGACGGGCGCGTTCGGCGTGACCACGGTGGGCGCGGACTCGGCGATGCTCGGGGTCGCGTCCACGACGTTCGTCGCGTCGACCTTCTGGCGACGGGAGAGGACGTAGATCCACGCCGCCCCGCCGATGCCGATCGCACCCAGTGCGATCTCGCCCCACACGCCCTGGTCGGCCAGCAGCACGCCCAGGCCGCCCACCAGGCCCGCGGCCGGCAGCGTCAGCAGCCAGGCGTAACCCAGCCGGCGCGCGGTGGACCAGTGCACGACACCGTCGGCGCGGCCCTTGCCGGCGCCCAGGATGCCGCCGGTGCAGACGTGCGTGGTGGAGAGACCGAAGCCCATGTGCGAGGAGGTCAGGATGACCGTCGCCGCCGCGCTCTGCGCGGTGAAGCCCTGGGCCGGCTCGATGTCGGAGATGCCCTTGCCCATGGTGCGGATGATCCGCCAGCCGCCGATGTAGGTGCCGAGCGCCATGGTGACGCCCGCGGCCAGGATGACCCAGAGCGGCGGGTTGGAGCCCGGGGCCAGGGTGCCGGCGGTGATCAGGGTCAGCGTGATGACGCCCATGGTCTTCTGGCCGTCGCTGGTGCCGTGCGCGACGGAGACCAGCATCGACGAGGCGACCTGGCCGTACTTGAAGCCGCGGCGGTTGACCTGCTCGTCGCCGTTCCGGGTCATCCGGTAGGCGAGCTTGGTCGCGGCCCAGGCGGCGAGGCCGGCGACGACCGGGGAGGCGACGGCCGGGATGATGATCTTCGTCATCACCACGTCGAAGTGGACGCCGTGGCTGCCGACCGCGAAGAGGGTGGCGCCGATCAGGCCGCCGTACAGGGCGTGCGAGGAGCTGGACGGGATGCCGCGCAGCCAGGTGACGAGGTTCCAGAGGATGGCGCCGATCAGGGCCGCGAAGACGATCTGCGGCTTGAGTCCGGCCTTCTCGTCGAGGATGCCGCCGGAGATGGTCTTGGCGACGGCGACCGAGATGAAAGCGCCTGCGAGGTTCAGCACCGCGGAGATGGCGACGGCGACCTTGGGCCGCAGCGCTCCGGTGGCGATCGAGGTGGCCATCGAGTTGGCCGTGTCGTGGAAGCCGTTGGTGAAGTCGAAGGCGAGTGCCGTGATCACTACGGCGGTCACCAGGAACGATACGTGTTCCATGCCCAAACAATCGTCTCAGCGGAGGCGTGCACGGCGGTCGCCGCGAGCGTGACCGTAGGCATGTTGAGTGAACGGAAGGTTAACTAGGCACCCCGTTGCGGTTGATGGCGTAGCTGAAGCATGACAAAACGGTCGCAGACGGCACAGTCCTCCCTCGGGCCGCCCTTGCGGCGGTTGGGCTCCGTCGTTCAGGTCGCGTTCGTCCGGCGCTCCGGTGAGGGGTGTGTCACATTCACGCCCGGATGTTCGGCTGAGCCTGGGTCCGGCCCTTGGTGTGAGTGCGCTCAGAATCCCGCTGATTCGGCGGCGCGCTCTGCCGCCTGCGCAAGCGGCGTGGGAGGATCACGGTGCACGAACAAGGGACGTGTTCGGGGTGGGCCGTCGGGAGCGGCGGAGGACGAAGGGGCTGGGGCGAGTGCTGGGCATCGGGGGCATGGAACGGCGTCCGTGGCTGCGCGGGGTACTCCGCTGCGGGCTGCTGCTCGCGGCGGCGTCGCTGGCGGTCCTTCCGGCCGCCGGGCAGGCGAGCGCGGCCCCCGTCGGCGGCCCGGGCGGTGGCACCGGCACGGGTTCCGTCACCGGACAGGCCGGACTGACCAACCTCACCGCGGCCGAGAAGGCGCTGCTGCCGATCCTGACCCGGCTGCACTCGCTCTACCAGCAGATGGAAGCCGCGACCCAGCAGTACGACTCGCTCACCGAGCAGCTGAACCAGGCGCAGACCGACGTCATGGAGCTCGACGTCTCCACGGCCGACGCGCAGGCCCAGGTCGACGCCGGCAAGCAGCTCGCCGGTGAGTTCGCCGCGCAGCAGTACCGCAGCGGCTCGCTCTCCCAGCTCGCCCAGGTGATCTTCGCCAACGACCCCGAGGCGGCGATCCACGGCAAGGAACTGCTGGACGCGGCCGCGCACTCCGAGGCCGACCTGCTGAACACCCTCGCCCAGGACCAGGCCTCGCTCGCCACCGCGCAGACCGCGGCGCATGCCGCGCAGGCGCGGGCGGCACAGCTGGTGGCCGCCCAGGCCAAGCAGAAGGACGCCGTCAACAAGGAGCTGACCGGCGTCGAGCAGTTGGTCAGCGGCCTGACCGGCGCCCAGCGGGACGTGCTGCAGCAGCTGGAGCAGCAGCAGGCGAACGCGGCGCAGTTGGCGCTGCTGGCCTCCGGCGTCCTCGGCAAGGACGGGGCCAAGCCGTCCGCCGAGGGGGCGGCGGCGGTCGCCTACGCCTTCGAGCAGCTCGGCAAGCCGTACGTCTGGGGCGCCCAGGGGCCGATGTCGTTCGACTGCTCCGGCCTCACCTCGCAGGCGTGGCTGCACGCCGGGATGCCGATACCGCGCACCAGCCAGGAGCAGTGGGCCCAGCTGCCCCAGGTCTCGCTGGACGCGCTGCGCCCCGGCGATCTGATCCTCTACTTCGAGGGCGCCACGCACGTCGCGATCTACATCGGCGGCGGCCTGGTGATCCAGGCGCCGCACCCCGGCGCGTTCGTCGACATCGCGCCGATCGCGCAGAACCCGATCCTCGGCGCGGTGCGGCCGGACCCGCAGGACCCGTCGCTCGGCAGCTACACGCCGCCGACGATCCCCTCCGGCTCCCAGAACCCGCAGCCGGTCGGCCCGACGCTCCCGCCGGCGCCCCCGTCGCCGAAGCCGACTCCGTCGCCGACGACCACCCCGTCCCCGCGGCCGACGCACTCGCCGTCCCCGAAGCCGTCGCCCTCCGGCTCCCCCTCGGGCAGCCCGTCCCCGACCCCGAGCCCCTCGCTGAGCCCTTCGGCGTCGGTGTCGCCGTCGTCGATGCTCTCCCCGACGGCCTCGGTCACGGTTACTCCGAAGAGTTAGCTGAACTATCAGGGGCACGGGGTACTGCGCGAGCAACCACCCTGTGCGGATGGCCCTGTTACTGGGGGCCCATCTGCTCGTCGGTGGCTTTCGCGCAGTTTCCCGCGCCCCTGATAGTTCAGCGGGCGCCTCTGCCTAGAGCTTCTCGATCCGGATGACCACCGACTTCGACGTCGGGGTGTTGCTGGTCTCCGCCGTGCTGTCCAGCGGGACCAGGACGTTGGTCTCCGGGTAGTACGCCGCCGCGCAGCCGCGCGTCGTGGGGTAGAGGACGACCCGGAACCGCGGCGCCCGCCGCTCCACGCCGTCCTGCCACTCGCTGACCAGGTCGACGAACTCGCCCTCGGCAACGCCGAACTCCGCCGCGTCCTCGGCGTTCAGCAGGACCACCCGGCGACCGCCGGTGATGCCGCGGTAGCGGTCGTCGAGGCCGTAGATGGTGGTGTTGTACTGGTCGTGCGAGCGCAGCGTCTGCAGCAGCAGGCGGCCGGCCGGCACCTCGGGGGCCGTCATCGTGTTGACGGTGAAGTTCGCCTTGCCCGTCGTGGTCGGGAACGACCGCGTGTCGCGCGGCGCGTGGGGCAGAGCGAAGCCACCGGGCGTGCGGATCTTGGTGTTGTAGTTCTCGAAGCCCGGGATGACGCGGGCGATCCGGTCGCGGATGTTGCTGTAGGAGGCGTTGAAGTCCTCCCACGGCACGGTGTTCTTCGGGCCGAGCGTGCGCCGCGCGAGCTTGCAGACGATGGCGACCTCGGAGAGCAGGTCCGCGGCCGGCGGCTTCAGCGCGCCGCGCGAGGCGTGGACCATGCCCATCGAGTCCTCGACGGTGACCTCCTGCGGGCCGGAGGCCTGCCGGTCCTGGTCGGTGCGACCGAGCGTCGGCAGGATCAGCGCGCGGGCGCCGGTCACCACGTGCGAGCGGTTGAGCTTGGTGGAGACATGGACGGTCAGGCGGCAGTTGCGCATGGCCGCCTCCGTCACCTCGGTGTCGGGGGAGGCGGCGACGAAGTTGCCGCCCATGGCGAAGAAGACCCGGACCTTGCCGTCGCGCATGCCGCGGATCGAGTCGACCACGTCCATGCCGTGCTCGCGCGGTGGCGCGAAGTGGAACTCCTTGCCGAGCGCGTCGAGGAACGGCGCGGCCGGTCGCTCGAAGATGCCCATCGTCCGGTCGCCCTGGACGTTGCTGTGCCCGCGCACCGGGCAGACGCCCGCGCCCTGCCTGCCCACGTTGCCGCGCAGCAGCAGGAAGTTGACCACCTCGCGGATGGTCGGCACGGAGTGCCGGTGCTGGGTGAGGCCCATCGCCCAGCAGACGATGATCTTCTCGGACTTCAGTACCAGCTCCGACAGCTCCAGGATCTGGCTGTCCGGGAGGCCCGTCGCGGCGTGGACCTCAGCCCACTCGGTCTTCTTGGCCTCGGCGGCGAACTCCTCGAAGCCGGCGCAGTGCTTCTCTATGAAGGCTCGGTCCAGCACGGTGCCGGGTGCCTTCTCCTCGGCCTCCAGCAGCAGCAGGTTGAGCGCGCGGAACAGCGCGAGGTCGCCGCCGAGGCGGATCTGCAGGAACAGGTCGGTCAGCTTGGTGCCGCCGCCGACCAGCCCGCGTGCGTTCTGCGGGTTCTTGAACCGCTCCAGCCCGGCCTCGGGCAGGGGGTTCACGCTGACGATCGTCGCGCCGGCCCGCTTGGCGCGCTCCAGCGCGGAGAGCATGCGCGGGTGGTTGGTGCCGGGGTTCTGCCCGGCGACGATGATCAGATCGGCCTGGTAGAGGTCCTTGAGGCTGACGCTGCCCTTGCCGATGCCGAGGGTCTCCACCAGCGCCGAGCCGGAGGACTCGTGGCACATGTTCGAGCAGTCCGGCAGGTTGTTGGTGCCGAGCTGCCGGGCGAAGAGCTGGTAGGCGAAGGCGGCCTCGTTGGAGGTGCGGCCCGAGGTGTAGAAGACGGCCTCGTCGGGGTTCGCGCAGGCGCCCAGCTCGTCGGCGACGAGTTGGAGCGCGTCGTCCCAGGAGAGCGGGGTGTAGTGGGTGGCGCCCTCGTCCAGCAGCATGGGGGTGGTCAGCCGGCCCTGCTGGCCGAGCCAGTAGCCGCTGCGCTCGGCGAGCTCGGCGACGGAGTGCCCGGCGAAGAACTCCGGCCCGACCCGGCGCAGCGTCGCCTCCTCGGCGACGGCCTTGGCGCCGTTCTCGCAGAACTCCGCGGTGTGGGTGTGGTCCGGCTCGGGCCAGGCGCAGCCCGGACAGTCGAAGCCGTCGGGCTGGTTCAGCTTCATCAGCGTCTTGACGGCGCGCGGCAGGCCCATCTGTGCCGCGGCGATCTGCGTCGTGTGCTTCAGCGCGGGCAGGCCCGCGGCCGCGTGCTGCGGTTCGCCGGTCGTGGGCGCGTCCTGCACCGGGTCCGTGACGGGAGCCTTGCGGGCCATGCGCCTCACCTTTCACTGCCTCTTGATGACGCCCTCATCTTTACACCTCGGGCCGGGAGCGGTGAATAGCCTCATTCAGACTTCCTGCCGATGTTCTTGTTACCGGTCCGTATGGCGGGCTGCCCATGGCCCGTCATGGCCTTGACCTGCTAGAAACGGATCTCCTTCTCTCCAGAGCGACGGTGGGCGACCGGACCGTCCCGATCGCAAGGTGGGTGACTGCAGGTGCGATTCCTGCGCATAGGACCGGCGGGCGCCGAGCGACCCGCGCTGCTGCATGCCGTGGACACGGACGTGGCGTACGACCTGTCGGCGGTGACGCCCGACATCGACGGCGCGTTCCTGGCCGGGCTCACGCCTGCCCGGCGTGCGGACCTCTCCGCGCGCGCGGAGGCCGGCGAGTTCCCGCGTCTGCCTCTCGCCGACGCGCGCGTCGGCGCGCCCGTGGCGCGCCCCGGCAAGGTGGTGTGCATCGGCCTCAACTACAGCGACCACGCCGCCGAGACCGGCCAGGCGATCCCGGCGGAGCCGGTCGTCTTCATGAAGGCGAGCGACACCGTCGTCGGCCCCTACGACGAGGTGCTGATCCCGCGCGGCAGCGCGAAGACGGACTGGGAGGTCGAACTCGCGATCGTCATCGGCGCGCGGACGCGTTACCTCGCCTCGGTGGAGGACGCGGACGCGGTGATCGCGGGCTACTCCATCACCAACGACGTCTCCGAGCGCGAGTGGCAGCTGGAGCGCGGCGGCACCTGGGACAAGGGCAAGTCCTGCGAGACCTTCAACCCGATGGGCCCCTGGCTGGTCACCTCGGACGAGGTCCCGGACCCGCAGTCCCTGGGTCTGCGCCTGCGCGTCAACGGCGAGACGCGGCAGGACGGCACGACGGCGAACATGATCTTCGACGTGCGGTACGTGGTCTGGTACCTGAGCCAGTTCATGGTTCTCGAGCCGGGCGACGTGGTGAACACGGGCACCCCGGCGGGCGTCGCCATGGGCACCCCGGGCCAGCCGTGGCTCCAGCCGGGCGACGTCATGGACGTCGAGATCGACGGCCTCGGCGCCCAGCGCCTCCCGGTCGGCAAGGCGTAAGGCTCTGCGCTCCCGCAGGTAGTTGCACTACCCGGGGGCGCGGGGCTCTGCCGACAAGGGGCTCCTCCCCCAGCCTTCGGCCGGGAGGTGCCCCCGAGGCGTCCCCTGGGTGGGCGCGACAATCCCCCAGCCTTCGGCCGGGAGGCGCCCCTCCGACGAGCGGATGGTCCGGCTGCGAGCAGGGCCATCCGCACGCCGGTGGTTGCTCGCGCCCGCAGTTGATCAAGCAGATCCCCGCGCCCCTTCAGGTCCTGCCTGGCTACGCCAGCAGGCCGCCGAGGCCCTCGATGAGCTTGGCGCCCGGGCCCGCGCCGTCGTAGTGCGCGAGCAACCGCTTCAGTACGTCCGCGCTCTGCGCGTCGTGCAGGGCCGTGACGGCGAACATCGCCACGAACTCGTCCACCAGCCAGTCCCGCAGGACCTCCGGCTCGCCGATGTCCCCCTCGTCCAGCGCCGTCAGCGCCGTCGCCTCCACCACCGCGATCCAGCTGCGGATCAGCAGACCGAGGCGCGGGCCCGCGGCGGTGACCTCCAGGTGCTGGACGATGCTGCGGAAAGCAGCCCTGCGGACCTCGTCCACCATCGCCGTGGTGCGCTGGGTCTCCACCGCCGAGCCGCCGCGCAGCAGCGCGCCGTATCCGGCGCCGTGCTCGTGGACGAAGGAGAGGTAACGGTCGAGCGCGTGCGCGAGCCGCTCCGTGGGGGTGCCCTCCGCGGGCTCGACGAAGCGGGTGATCAGCTCGCTCGCCGCGCTCTTCAGCGCGGCCTCGTACAACTGCTGCTTGCCGCCGGGGAAGTAGCGGTACACCAGCGGTCGCGAGGCCTCCGCTGCCGCGGCCACGTCGTCGAGCGAGACCTCCTCCGGCGCGTGGCGGCTGAACAGCTCCAGCGCCACCGCGATCAGCTGCTCGCGCCGCTGCTCGACCGGCAGCCGCCGGTACGGTCCGCGCTTCGCCCGGGGCGCGGGCGCCGTGCTCGCAGCCGTGCTGGCGGGACTCTCGTCGACGGTCGGTCGGGTCACCCCCTCACCTTAGAGGGTCCGGCAGGAGGGGGCGGGCGTCGCGACGCCCGGACTCGGCCCGGACGTCGCTCCTTCATCCAGCCCCTTCCTGCCGGACCTTCTTAGAGCAGCCCGGACCTCCGCCACTGGGCCAGGACCGTGCGGCCGCGCAGTACGCCGATCTCGTCGAGGAAGGACGTCAGCCGTTCCGCGGACCAGCGCAGCGTCTCGCGGCGGTGCTCGCTCGCGCGGGCCTGGCGCTGGGCCTCATCGGGGTCGAGGCCGACGGAGGCGTAGACGCGGGGGTGAACCAGGGTTCGGGAGACGACCAGTGCGGATTCGCCGGAGCTGAGCCTGGCGTACGCGCGTTCCCACGCGGGGGCGGTGGTCATCTGCCGGCGCAGCTCCTCGCGCGCGTAGCGGACGTGCCGCGCCTCCTCGACCACGTGGATCCTGGTGACCCCGCGGACCAGCGGCTGCACGGTCTCGTCCGCCATCGTGGCGCGCTGGTTGCGGTCCAGGATCTCCTCGGCCAGGAGCGTCCCCAGGAAGGCCGCGGGGGTGGGCGCGGTCGCGGCCATCAGCGCGCCGAGGCGGCGCGTGGTGCGGCCGGGCCCGTACCAGGGCGTGCCGAGGGTGGTGATCAGCCGGGCGAACATCATCGAGTGCCGGCACTCGTCGGCGACCTCGGTGAAGGCGTAGCGGACGTGGCCGGTGCGCGGGTCCTGGCCGCGGATGTGGCGGGCCAGGAGCTGCATCAGGATGATCTCGAACCAGATCCCGGCCGCGGCGACACTCGCCGTCTCGTGGCGGGAGAGCTCGATCCGCTGCTCCTCGGTCATCCGCCGCCACAGCGGGGTGTCGTAGAGCGAGACGAGGTGGGCCGGCATGAACCAGAGTCCGGGGACCAACGGGGCGTCCCAGTCCAGTTCGGTGTCGGGGTCGAACGAGTGCCGGGCGGAGGCCGCGAGGAGTCGCTCGGCGACCTCCTCCCGCTCGCGTTGCTCAGTCGTCGCCATAGGCTTATAAGACTGCCCGTCAGTAGCACTGTCAATGCCCGGACGAGTGATCGTTCCCCGGAGGCGGGACGAAGCGGGCAGACTGTGACCATGAAGCGCGTCGCGGGGGTCGTCCGCCGGGTCTGGGCCTACGTCTGCGCCGCGCCCGGCACCTACGTCTGGCTCTTCGTCCTGGGCCTCAACACCCTCGCCCTGACGCGGATGTCGCCGCGCTACAAGCACTGGTGGCTGGAGACGCACAGCACCAACCTGGTCGAGCTCAGCCACCATCCCGTCAAGGTCCTGATCAGCAGTGCGTTCTGGACGCAGACGCCGAGCTTCTTCTTCTGGTTCGTGGTGTTCAACATCTTCCTCGTGCCGGTCGAGCGGCGGATCGGCACCGGTCGCTGGCTGGCCGTCGTCGCCCTCGCCCACGTCGGCGCGACGCTGATCAGCGAGGGGACCGTGCGGCTGCTCATCGACGCCGGACTCGACTCGCGCAGCGAGGCGTTCACGCTCGACATCGGCGTCAGCTACGGCGTCTCCGGCGGGGTGGGCGTGCTGGTCTGGCTGATCGCCCGCCCCTGGCGCTGGTGGTACCTCGGTGTCGCGACGGTCTTCTACCTCCTGCTGCTCGCCGCCGGTACCGACTACACGAACCTCGGGCACCTGTGCGCGTTCCTGATCGGCGTCGCCTGCCGGCCGCTGGCGCGTGCCCGGGTGCGTGGCGGACTCGATCCGGGGAAGGTCTGGAACGACGTCAGGCAACGGGTCGGGAAAACGCAGGGTTAGCACCCCTGCGCGTGGTGCAGGATGACTCGCATGGCAGACTCCCTCACCCCGCGCGGCATCGCCGACGCCTACGTCGACGCGATGGCCCGCCAGAATCCTGTCGTGGCGGCCACCCTCGGCCTGTATCCGGACGACCGGCGCCAGCCCGACCTCACCCCGGCCGGTTTCGAGGCCGACGCGGAGCAGGCCCGCGTCGCGCTCGCCGCACTCGACGCCCTTCCGGCCGACGCCTGCGCCGACCCCGCGGAGGCGGCCTGCGCCCGCCTGTTGCGCGAACGTCTCACCGCGGAGCTCGCCGTCCACGACGCGGGCGACCACTTCCGCTCGCTCAACAACATCGCCTCGCCGATCCACATGGTCCGTGCGATCTTCTCGATGACGCCGAGTGACACCGAGGAGGACTGGCGGCGCCACGTCGACCGCATGGCCAACACCGCCGCCTCCGTGCGCGGTTACCAGGAGACGCTGGCCGAGGGCCTGGGCCGCGACCTGGTCAGCGGCCCGCGCCAGGTGGCCACCGTGATCGAGCAGCTCGGCGCGTGGTTCGAGGACGAGGGCAACTGGTACCGCGGCTTCGCCGCCGACTGCCCCGAGGCGTTGCGCCCCGCGCTCGACGCCGCCGCCGAGCCGGCCACCGCCGCCATCGCCGAGTTCCGCACCTTCCTGCGCGAGGTCTACACCCCCGTCGCGGCCGACCGTCCCGACACCGCGGGCCGCGAGCTCTACCAGCGCTCGGTCCGTTTCCACACCGGCGCCGACCTGGACCTCGACGAGGCCTACACCTGGGCCTGGACCGAGTTCCACCGTCTGGAGGGCGAGATCCGCGCCGAGGCGGACAAGGTCAAGCCGGGCGCGACGCCGGCCGAGGCCATCGAGTACCTGGACGCCGAGGGCCACACCGTCGAGGGCGTGGAGGAGATCCGCCTCTGGCTCCAGAACATCATGGACGAGGCCATCGAGGCCCTGGACGGCACCCACTTCGACATCAGCGGCCGGATCCGCAAGGTCGAGTCCCGCATCGCCCCCGCGGGCAGCGCGGCCGCGCCGTACTACACCGAGCCGAGCCTGGACTTCTCCCGTCCCGGCCGCACCTGGCTGCCGACGATGGGCCGCGAGTCCTTCCCCACCTGGCAGCTCGTCAGCACCTGGTACCACGAGGGTGTTCCCGGCCACCACCTGCAGTTGGCCTCCTGGGTCGACGCGGCGGACCGGCTGTCGACGTACCAGGTCACCCTCGGCGGCGTCAGCGCCAACCTGGAGGGCTGGGCGCTGTACGCGGAGCGCCTGATGGACGAGCTGGGCTACTTCAAGGACCCGGGCCGCCGTCTGGGCTTCCTCGACGAGCAGATGCTGCGCACCATCCGCGTCATCATCGACATCGGCATGCACCTCGGTCTCGCCATCCCCGCGGACTCCCCGTTCCGTCCGGGCGAGACGTGGACGCCGGAGCTGGCCAACGAGTTCTTCGCGGAGTTCAACGGCTGTCCCAAGGAGATGCGCGAGAGCGAGATCATCCGCTACCTCGGCTGGCCGGGCCAGGCCATCGGCTACAAGCTCGGCGAGCGCGCCTGGCGCGCCGGCCGCGAGGCGGCGCAGCGCGCCGCGGAGGCGCGGGGCGAGGAGTTCGACCTGAAGTCCTGGCACATGCGCGCTCTCGCGCAGGGCTCCTTCGGCTTGGACGACCTGGTCGCGGAGCTGGCCGCGCTGTAAGCGCCGAAGGCGCTGAAGGGGCGCAGGGCTCTGCTGATGTGCGGCCGCCGCGTGGGCGCGAGCAACCACCGGCGTGCGGATGGCCCTGCGCGCCCCGGACCATCCGTACGCCGGAGGGGCACCTCCCGGCCGAAGGCCGGTGGCTTGTCGGACCCACACAGGGGGGCACCTCCGGGGCACCTCCCGGCCGAAGGCCGGTGGCTTGCCGCGCCCACGCGGGGGGGCACCTCCGGGCCGAAGGCTGGGGGCTTGCCGCGCCCACGCAGGGGCCCCTCCCGGCCGAAGGCCGGGGGAGGAGCCGCATATCGGCAGAGCTCCGCGCCCCTGGGTGGTGCATGGCTGCTCGCCTGCGGAATCCGCGCGTCCCTGGGTCGTGCATGGTTTCCCGGCCGGCGGAGGCTTCTGCGGATACCGTGGGGGCTCGGCAACCCGAGGGGGTTTCGTGGAGCGCGAAGTCGTCGCGGAGTCGCGGTTGGACTCCGTCACCGTGTACGCCTCCGGGGCGTTGTGCCGGAGGCGGGTCGTGGTGCCAGTGCCGCCCGAGGGACCGGGGCGGATCCGGGTGGGTGGGCTGCCGCTCGCGCTTGATGCGGGCTCGCTGCGGGCCCGCACGCTGAGCCCCGGCCCGAGGGTGACCGATGTGCGGCGGGAGGTGCGGGCGCAGCCGCGGGAGCCCGCGAGCCTCGCGGCCCTGCAGCGGGACGTCGACGCCGCCGAGGAGGCTTACGACGAGGCGCGGGCCCGGCGGGACCGCCTCGCCGGGCGGGCGGACGCGACAGCGGCCCTGCGTGCGGTGCCGCCCACCCAGCGGCGCGGCGACCCGCCGCGCCCCGCGCCGGTCGAGGCGTTCCTCGCGCTCGCCGACTTCGTCGACACCCGGCTCTCCGCCCTGCACGCGCGGCTCCTCTCCGCCGAGGACGAGGTGAGCCGCGCCGAGCACGCCTGGGACGTCGCCCGGCATCGCCTCGCCGAGGCTTCCCGGGCGCTGCCCACCCGGACCACGCTGACCTCCGTCGAGGTCGTGGTGACGCTCGCCGGGAGCACCCCGGCCGAGTTGGAGTTGGAGTTGGAGCTGGAGTACGTCGTCCCCGGGACCACGTGGTTCCCCTCCTACCAGCTGACCCTCTCGCGCGGCGCGGGCACCGCCGCCGGTGGCGGCCTCGCGATGCGCGCCAACATCGCCCAGGCGACCGGCGAGGACTGGACGGGCGTGCGGCTCAGCCTGTCCACCGCGGATCTGCACCGCCGCACCAGCCTGCCCGAGCTGCGGTCGATGCGGCTGGGACGCCGCCAGGACGAGGCCGCCCCCGGGCCACTGTGGCGCGAACCGCCCACGGGGACGGGCGAGTTGTTCGGTGGCTACGACGACGCCGGCCGCGGCCCCACCGGGACTCCGGCTCCGCCGGTGGCCCGGACCCGGTCCGCCTTCGGCGCGGTCGCCGCAGGCGCAGGCGCAGGCCGAAGCGTTGCCGAGATGGCCACCGCCGGAGCGACGGCCGGGTCGGCCTCGACGGTGTCGGGGGAGGGCCACGAGGACCTGCTGATGCGGTCGCTGGACCGCAGGGCCGGTCCCCGTGCCGTGGGGCCGCGTCCGGCCGCGCCCTACGGCGGGCCGCCCGCCCCCGCGGCCCTCGGCGCCGCGCCGCGCGGCCCGGGGGCCGCCTCGCGCGGCATCCCGGCACCGCCCCCGCCCGGCGCGCCCGCGCCGCAGGCGATCGCCTTCGCCGCCGCGCCGCCGCTCCCGCCGTCCCCACCGCAGCCCGATCCCGCACTGCAGGACTACGCGGGCCTCGTCCTCGCCGGTCCCGACGCGGCCCCGGCCGCGCGCGGGCGGCTCGCTCCCGACGTCGCGGACGGGCACGGCGCCGCCGAGTCCGAGCGAGTGCGCGGCGCCCGGGCCGTCGCCGAGCAGTCGGCACCGCCGCACGCGGTGCCGGTCGGGTTCTGGCCCGGCTCCTTCGCCTACCGTTTCGACGCTGCCGCGCCCGTGGACGTCCCGGCCGACGGACGCTGGCACAGCGTGCCCGTCGACGACTTCCCCGTGGGCCTGACGGCGTGGCACCTCTGCGTCCCGGCCCTCGACCCGGCCGTCTACGCGGCGGTCGAGCTGGCCAACACCAGCCGGCACGCACTGCTCGCCGGACCGGTGGAGATCCTCGTCGACGGCGAGTACACCGCGACGGTGCCGATGCCGGTCCTCGCGCCCGGGCAGAGCCGCCGGATCGGGATCGGCGTCGAGGAGGGCGTGCGGGTTGCCCGGCGCGTGCGGACGGCCGAGTCCACCTCCACCGGACTGCGCGGCGGGAGCACCGTGGTGGCGCAGAGCGTGGAGATCGAGGTGGCCAACCGGCTCGGCCACGCCGTCTCGCTGGAGCTGCTGGAACGCGTCCCGGTCAGCGATGACAAGGACGTGCGGATCGAGGACGCGCCGGCGGACCCGCCGTGGACGGTCGTCGCGTCCGAGGACGACCCCAAGCTGCGGCGCGGCCTGCGCCGCTGGCGCGTCGTCGTCGAGGCGGGCGGCAGCCTCACGCTGACGGCCGGTCATCAGCTGCGGTTCCCGGTCGGCAAGGCCGTGGTCGGCGGAAACCGGAGGGACGCATGAGCCACGAGGACCCGCAGCCGGACCTGTCGCCCCTCCCGGTCACCGCCGTGACGCTGCTGGAGGACCGGGCGGAGCTGACCCGCGTCCACCGGCTCGGCGTGCTGCCGCCGGGCACGCACCGGCTGCTGCTCGGACCGGTGACCCCGCTCGTCGTGGACCACTCGCTGCGTGGCGAGCTGTCCGCCGCGACCCAGGGCCGGGTGCTGGACCTGCGGGTGGTGCGCCGCTGGGTCCCGCGACCGCCGAGCGCGGTGACCGGCGGCCCGGGCGAGGACGCCTCCGAGGTCGAGCGGCAGGTGCACGAGCTGTCCGAGCAACTGCGTCGTGCCGAGTTGGAGGCCGCCCGGCTGGAGAGCCGCGTCGCCGTGCTGGACCAGCTCCTGGACGACCTGCGGCGCGCGGTGAGCGAGGAGGCGGGCGCGGGTGGGGCGCGTCCGCAGCACTGGGCCGAGGAGCTGGACCGGGCCGAGACGGCCCACGAGGAGCAGGCGGAGGCGCTGCGCGCCGCCCGGTTCCACCGAACCCGCCTGCGGCAGCGACTGATCCGGGCCCAGCAGGCCTGGGAGGAGGCGGAGGAGCGGCCGATGGAGCTCCGCGCCCACGTCGAGGCGCTGGTCGAACTCCAGGCCGCGGTCGAGGAGGACGCGGAGCTGGTCATCCGCCACCTCACGCCGTGCGCCCTGTGGCGTCCCGCCTACCGGGCGACGCTCGACGGGGAGGACGGCCCCGAGCCGCCGCAGTTGCTGCTGGAACGGGACGCGTTCGTCTGGCAGCGCACCGGCGAGCCCTGGCAGGACGTCCGGGTCACCCTCTCCACGGCGCGGCCGACCCGGGCGGCCGAGCCGCCGTTCCTGACCTCCGACGTGATCACGCTGCGCGAGCGCAGCAGCGAGGAGCGCCGCACCGTGGAGGTGGACCTGCGCGAGGTCGAGATCCCCGATCTCGGCCCGGACGTGGGTGGCCTCGACGCTGCCGAGCCGTCGCTGCCGCAGGTTCTTTCCCCGGCGCTGCCCGGGGTCGACGACGGCGGCGAGGCACGGAGTCTGACGGTCCCGCAGCCGCTGTCGGTGCCGAGCGACGGACGGCCGCACCGGGTCGCGCTCGGCGGCGAGACCGCGTCCGCGTCGGTGGAGCTGTGCTGTGCTCCGGAGCTCGCTCCCGTCGTCGTGCGCAGCGTGCGCTTCCGCAACGGGTTGGGCGAGCCGCTGCTGTCGGGTCCGGTGGACCTGGTGCGTGGGGGCGGCTTCGTCGGACGCACCGAGCTGCGGTTCACCGCGCCGGGAGCGGTGGCCGAGATCGGCTTCGGCAGCGAGGACACCTACCGCGCGGTCCGGACAGTCCGCGAGACGCGGGAGACAGGTGCGCTCACCGGCCGTTCGGTGCGCGGCCGGGAGGTCACGGTCGCGCTGTCCCGCTTCGCCCCGGCGGACGCGGGGCCGGCGCGGGTCGTGGTGCGTGAACGTATTCCGGTCTCCGAGCTCTCGGCGGTCGAGATCCGCGTCGACAAGGAGGGCACCACCCCCGCGCCGGACGCGGTGGACGCCGACGGAGTGGTCCGCTGGGAGGTGACCCTCGCCCCGGACGAGCGCCGCACGCTGGTGCTCCGCTACGACGTCGTGGCCGGTCGGGGTGTGGCGCTGCCCGACTGACGCCGGCCGGCACCGCTCGTGTGAACCGATCGCCAATCCACGAAATCGAGCACATCGGTTCACACGGTGCGCGAGGATGACTCCATCCGACCGTCCCAGCTCGGTCACCGGAGGGCAGTCATGCCGGAGACGTCGTCCGAAGCAGCCGGCACCGCCGAGGCGTCCACCGGCGCCGCGTCCCGGACGCGCGTGCTCCAGGTGTTCCCGAAGGCCGACGCCGAGACGCGCGCGGTGCTGCGCCGCGACGCGGTGCCGATCGCGGTCGGCGCGCTGCTCGCGGTCGCCGCGCTGGCCGCGCGGGACGGCTTCTCGGCGTTGCTGCCCGCGCACGTGGTCTTCGCCGTCCTCGCCGCCGCCCTCACCGCGCTCGACCTGCGCCTGCGCCGTCTCCCCGACGCGTTGACCCTGCCCGCCTACCCGGTGCTGTTCGCGCTGCTCGCCCTGCCCGGTGACGGCGGCGCCCTGGTCCGTGCGCTGCTCGCCGCCCTCGTCCTGACGGCCTGCTACTACGCGCTCGCCTTCTTCGGCGGTGCGGGCCTCGGCGACGTGAAGGCCGCGGGTGTGGTCGGTCTGGTTCTCGGCTACGCGGGCTGGCACACGCTCCTCGCGGGGACGCTCTACGCCTCCCTCCTCGCCGCCGTGCTGGCGGTCGCGCTGCTGGTCTCCCGCAGGGCGTCCCGGCGCACCCAGATCCCCTTCGGCCCGTTCATGGCGGTCGGCGCCCTGCTCGCGCTGCTGCTGTGACGGCGCCCCGGGGCCTTGTGGTGGCATCGACTGCGCTGCGGCCCCGACTGTGCTGCGGCCCCGGTTGTGACGTGGACGCCGGCACGGCCGTGACCTGCGGGACTTACCATCGAGCCGTCCCGCCCTCCCGCGCGTCCTGGAACGGCCCGCCATGTCGTCGACCGAGCTCTCTCCAGCCCTGCCGCCCGCCTCGTTCGTGCCGGTCCCCACGCGTGACCGTCTCGTCCTCACCGGCGGCGATCTCACCGCCGCCGACGTAGCCGCGCTGGCCCGGCGGCGTGTGAACGCGGTGCTCGACCCGGGCGCGTGTGAACGGGTCCGTGCGGCGCGGGTCGCCGCGCTGCGGGTCACAGCGCGCAAGCGTGTGTACGGGCACACCACCGGCGTGGGTGTGAACCGGACGACCGACGTCCCGGCCGAGGCGGCCGACGCGTTCGGGATGAACCTGCTGCGCAGCCACAGCGGCGGCATCGGGCCCGTCGTCCCCGACGAGCACGCCCGCGCGATGCTCGCGGTCCGGCTCAACCAACTGCTCGGCGCGGGTTCCGCGCTCGGCCTGGACGTCGTGGACCGGATGGGGCAGGCGCTCGCCTCGGGACACGTCCCCGCCGTGCACGCCTACGGCGCCGTCGGCACCGCCGACCTCTCGGCGCTCGGCGAGCTCGGCCTCACGCTGGCCGGAGAGCTCCCGTGGCACGGCGGCGCGCCCGGCGCCCAGGCGCCCGCGCCGGTGGCGCTGACCCACTGGGACGCACTGCCGCTGATGTCCAGCAGCGCGCTGACGATCGGGCAGACCGCGCTCGCCGCGACCGACCTGCGGACCCTGCTCGACCGGATCCCGCTCGTCGCCGCGCTCACCCTCACCGCCGTGCGGGGCTCCGCCGAGCCCTACGCCGACGCCGTCCACGCCCGCCGCCCCCACCCCGGTGCGACCCGCCTCGCCGCCCGGATGCGCGGCCTGCTCGCCGCCGCGGACTGGCAGCCGCCGCTGGTCCAGGACCCCTTCGGCCTGCGCTGCCTGCCGCAGGTCCACGGCGCGGCGCTGGAGGCCGCCGACGCGCTCGACCGCATCCTGGGTGTCGAGCTCAACGCCGCCGCCGAGAACCCCCTGCTTGACGCCGAGGGGTTCGACTACCACCACCACGGCGGCTTCCACCAGGCCGGACTCGCCCTCGCCGGCGACCAGTACCGCCTCGCCCTGCTCGGCACCGCCCAGCTCTCCACCGCGCGCCTGGGCACCCTGGCCGACCCGGCCTTCACCGGACTCGCCCCCTACCTCGCCGCCGACGTCGAGGGCAGCAGCGGCATCATGATCACCGAATACGCCGCGCAGTCCGCCCTGGCCGAACTCCGGTCCTTCGCCCAGCCGGTCACCCTGGGCCACGCGGTGCTCTCCCGTGGCGTGGAGGAGCACTCCAGCTTCGCCTCCACCGGCGCCCGCCGCCTCCTCGACTCCGTCGAGCCCTTCCGCCTCGTCCTGGCCTGCGAACTCCTCGCCGCCGTGCGGGCCCTGCGTCTGCGCGACACCGTCCCCGCGGGCGACGGCGAACTGCGCGCCTTCTACGACCGGGCCCGATCGGTCGTCGAGTCCGGCACGGCGGACCAGCAGCTCACCACGGCGGTCCAGGCGGCGGCGGATCTGCTGATCAACCCTTAAGCGGCCTTCACAGCCGTAGAGTTGGTCCCGTGGCGGACGAGACGACGCACTACTCCGTGGGCGGCGACGCCCGGGTCGAGACGGTCGTCCAGAGCGGGCGTATCGACAACATCCACGTCCACCTGGCCGAGCGTGAGTCGTCCGTTCCTTTCCAACTGCCGCCGGATAACCGGCCTTTCGTCGACCGGGAGACGCAGCGGGCGGCCGTCGACGCGGCGGCCTCGAAGGAGCGGCAGGGACCGTTGGTCGTGGCGCTGAGCGGGCTCGGCGGGATCGGGAAGACCGCCCTCAGCCACAGGCTCGCGCGGACGCTCGCCGCACGCTGTCCGGACGGCGTCCTCTACGTCGACCTCGACGACCACCGCGGTAGCGGCGCCGGCATCGCCGGTCACGGCCACCAGCCCGTGGACCCGGCCGATCCCGCCGAGGCGCTCGGGGAACTGCTGGAAGGGCTCGGCGTGCCGCCGACGTGGTTGCGGCGGTCGGCGACCGCGCGGCGCGGCCAGTACTGGTCGCTGACCGCCGAGCGACGCGTCGTCGTGCTGCTCGACAACGTCCGCCACGGCGCCGAGGCGCTGCCGCTGCTGCCCAGCGGCCCCGGCTGCGTCGCGATCCTGGCCAGCCACGGCCCGCTGCGCGACCTCGACGGCGCGATCCCGCTCAGCCTGCCGCTCGAGCAGCTCGCCGAGCCGGACGCGGTCGAGCTGCTCCGGCGTCTCGTCGACGACGAACGCCCGGCGGAAGAGCCGGAGGCGCTGGCCGAACTCGCCCGCCGCTGCGGCGGCCTGCCGGCCGCCCTGCACGTCGCCGGGCAGTGGGTGCGCCGCCACCCGCGCCGCCCGCTGGCCCGGCTGGCCGCCCAGCTCCGGACCCGGTTCCAGGACGAGGGGATGCCCGTGACCGAGCCCGTCTGGGACGCCGCCTACGCCGCGCTCGGCCCGACCGCCGCCCGGCTCTACCGCCTTCTCCCGCTCCACCCCGCGCCCCAGCTCTCCGCCCTCCCGGCCGCCGCGCTGCTCGGCACCGACCCGGACGAGGCCGACGACGCGCTGGACGAACTCATCGACGCAGGCCTGCTCCAGTACGCCCCCAAGTCCGCCGTGGCACCGGCCGAGCCAGGCCTGGCCCACCCTGACCTGGCGCGCCCCGATCTCGCGGGGGCCCGTCCCGCCCCGGACAGCCCAACTCCGGACCGCCTCGCTCCGGTCAGCCCAGCTCCGGACCGCCCCACCCCGGACAGCCCAGCTCCGGACCGCTCCGCAGGGCGCGGCCACGACACGCTCCGGCTCCACGATCTCCTCCGCGGCCACGCCGAACGCTGCCGCGCCCGCGACGCCGGGCCCGAGGAAGCGGCCGAGGCGCGGACGCGGCTGATTCGCTGGTACCGCCGCCAGGCGGCCCGCGCGGACGCGCTCGCCGCCGGGCCGCGCCTGACCCTCGCGCCCGCCCTGCCGGAGCCGTCGCACTCCGCCGACGTCGAACTCGCCGGAAAGGCCGACGCACTGCGCTGGTTGGAGGCCGAGCGTGCCGCCCTGTTCGGCTGCGTCGCGCTCGCCTACGAGGAGGAGCGCGACGAGGACGCCTGGGCCCTGTGCGAGCCGCTGTGGACGCACTACCTGGATCATCCGCACGACACCGCCGTCGTGGAGACTTTCCGTCACGGCGTCGCCGCCGCCCAGCGGGCGGGCGAGCTGCGGGCGCTGGTCCGACTGCGGTGCCAACTGGCGCGCCCGCTCTGGGAACAGGGCCGGTTCGAGGAAGCGGGGGAGCAACTGCGCCACGCGCTCGCCGGCGCGGAACTGCTCGGCGAGGGGGACGGGGACCGCAAGCTGGTCGCCTCCACGGTCGAGTTCCGCGGCAACCTGTCCGCCGCACAGGGAGCCTGGACCGACGCGGAACGCGACTTCGAGGCCTCGCGGCAGATCCACGCCGCGATCGGCAACGCCTACGGCGTGCTGCTGCAGACCTACCAGCTCGGCAAGGCGGCCGCCGCCCAGGGCCACCTCGACCGCGCTGTGCCGCTGCTGCGCGAGGCCCACACCGCCGCGCACGAGCAGGGCCGCGAGCGCATCACCGCCCGGACCGGCTTCGAACTCGGCCGCGCGCTCGCCCGCACGGGGCGCCCGGAGGACGCCGACGAGGCCCGCGCGCGCTACGCCGCGGCGCTGAGCGGCGCCCGCGCCCGTGGCTCGACGGCGGAGGAGGCGCGCGTCCTCGGCGCGCTCGCCGAGCTCGTGCCGGGCGCCGAGGGGGGGGCGGTACCGGGCCGAGGCGCTGGCGATCCGCAGCCGCTTCGGCCTCCCGGTGGAGTGAGGTGGCGTCAGACCTCCTGCTCCAGCTCCCGCTGCGTCGGCGCGTCGAGCCGCAGCGCGTGCGTGCGACCGCCGACCAGGCAGCGCAGAGAGCCCACGCCCACCAGCGGTTCGGTCCACGCGTGCAGGACGGAGGCCGCCACGGCCGGGTCCGTGCGCACCACTCGCCCGTCCGCTGTCGCCCCCGGTGCGATCCGGACGACGAGCGCGCCGTGGCGGGCGCTGCGGACGAGCACACGGTCCGCGTCCAGCACGACGGCCGCCGTCCGGCAGGACGGGTGCTCGCGCAAGGCCCAGCGGCACCATCCGTCCGCCGTCCAGCCGGCGCTGTGCGGGGCGTCGTCCGGCTGCGGCCGGACGACGCGGCGGACCAGCACGCCCGCGCCGCGCACCTGCCGGTCGCTCGCGACGCCGAACTCGATGGCGAGGTGGTGGGTGCCACGCGAACTGTCCACGGGGAACCGCTCGACGGCGACGGTCCGCCCCGACACCCTCTCCACCGCGACGGCGAAAGCGCCGGGCTGCCGTGGCCGGTTCCTTGGCCCCGGGAGGGGCAGCGTCTCGGCGACCCGCTCCGGAGCGGCCCGCCCGAGCAGCCCGTACAACTCCCGGCCCAGCAGCTCCAGACTCCGCCCCCGCTCGGCGAACGCAGCCTCCACGCAATCCCGTTGATCCAGCACGCGGGCCTGTGCGAATGCCTCCTCGAACCCGTCCGCGCCCTTCAGCCACGGAGCACGACGCAGCAGCTCCGCCATCGGCGTCCCGTCCAGCAGCTCCGGCCCGCCGTCACCGGCCGCGACGACGGGCAGGCCCAGCGCGGCGCCGTAGAGCGCGGCGGAGCCGTGGTCGCCGACCACCACGTCGGCGGCGACCAGCAGTGCGGCCCACTCCTCGTACGGGTCCGCGACGATCAGGCCGGCGTCCAGGGCGGGGCGCAACTTCCGCTCGATCTCCCGCCATCCCTCGTGGCTGTGCACGTTGGGGTGGGCGACGAGGGCCACCTGATAGCCGTCATGGGGGAGCGCCTGCGCCAACTCCGTTACCAAGTCCGGGCGTCGGCGCAGTAGCGAGTGCCGGCCCCAGGTCGAGCTCACGACGACGAGCCGGCGCCCGCCGGTGCCGAGTGCCGCCCGGTACTCCTCGCGCCGGGCACGGGAGGCCACCATCCGGTCGAGCGTCGGATCACCGACGACCACGGCGTGCCGCTCGGCGCCGGGGCAGTGGCGGGCGAGCCGCTCTATCTGACTCGGATGCGCCACCGCGTGCAGCGCGGCCCAGGGCCGCCCGTCCCCGCGCAGCAGGTTCCCGCCGTCCATGCCGGACGGCACCCCGTCCGTTCCCTCGCCCGGGATCGCCTTGTTGTACCCGGCGCCGTGCGGCAGCAGCACGTGCGCCCCATCGAGCGCGTCCAACGGTCCTTTGGGGCTGGCGGCCAGCACCAGGTCGTACGGCGTCCGCACCGCCTCCGCCCACGGCACGACCCGCGCCCCACCCCTCCCGCGCTCGAGCGCGGCCAGCGCCTCCACCCCGAACCGCGACCCGGGCACGAGCGTGAACCGCACCGTGACCTCGGGATCCCCGTCGAACACGGGCAGCACGTCCAACAACCGGTGCAGCGCGGCCGCGGACCTCACCGCACACAGCACCTGCTGGCTGCTGGCTGCTGGCTGCTGGCTGCTGGCTGCTGGCTGCTGGCTGCTGGCTGCTGGCTGCGCCAGCATCCCCATTCTAGTCGCCCCCTGCTCGCCGTCGCAGGCGTTTTCGCAGGTCAGAGCCGATATTCCGGCCTCGTCGGCAGCCATGCGCAGGATCGTACCGCGTGCTGCTAGCGGCGAGCTCCGACCTCACCTGCCTCGCGCCGTGCCACCCTGATGCCCTCGACGGCGGCGACGAACTCCGGCTCGTCCTCACGCATCGCCAGGACGCCGAGGAGGAACACCTCCCGCTGCCGGCCCAGCCCGGCGTAGAGCGCGCAGCCGCCGCCCCTCCCCATGGAGTGCACCTCCAGCGAGACCAGGTCCTCCCAGCGCACGTGCCGCCGCATGACGAAGCCGCGCGTGCGGATGCCCGTCGCGTCGACGGTGGTGGACCCCAGGTAGCGGGCGCCGACGCCCAGCATGACCGGCGTGCAGAGCACGACGCAGGCCGCGTAGGCGAACAGGAAGTGGTCCCAGCGGAAGCCGCCCTTCAGGCTGAGAACCGCCGCGACCACGGTGTAGAGCCCTGGTGTCAGGGCCAGGACCAGCCTCCCGGCGCGCCGTAGCTGCGGTGAGGCCCGGTACCGCGTCGCGGTCATGCGCCGAGAGCCTTGCCGGAGTTCGCGTAGGCCCTCGCCGCGGCCCGCCGCCGCCTCAGCGGCAGCAGCGGAACCTGCCACGTCCAGACCCCGAGCACGGCGACAGCGGCCAGCAGGACGAGCGACACGGTCATCCAGTCCGATCCGCCGTCCGCCGGGAAGACGTCCACCCGGTCGCCGGTGTCCAGCGCGGGTACGGAGCCACCCACGTGCGAGGGCGCACCGCTGTCCATGCCGACGCCGTGGCGGGTCACCGAGCCGTCGGTCGACACGAAGTCACCGGTGTAGAAGCAGGACTTGTCGCAGCTCACCGAGGTCGCGGTGAAGGTGCCGCGCGTTCCGTGACCCAGATGCGCGGCCCAGGCGGGACCGATGTCGAGAGCCGAGAAGGCGATCAGGACCAGTGCGAAGAACGGCACCGCGTAGCGCCAGATCCACCGCTTGAGCCGATCGGCTCCCCGCTGTCCGAACGCCTGCTTCGCGCGCATGCTCGCCCTGTCCGTTCCTTTGGTGCAGTCGCCGGTGAGCGGTAGTCCTGAGCACTCCCACCGGGCGGACCGACAGAGTATGCCTCCGGCGCCGCGACTCCACCAGAGGGTCGACCGTCCCCCTCGGCGCACTGCGACGAGCAGCAGACTCCCGCCCTCCAAGGCCACACCGGCCGGCCAGTTCCGGCGCCGCTGCTCATCTGTCGGTGGGCGGTGCCATCATCCGGTCATGCCGCTGATCGACTACTTCGCCGCGCGCGAACGACCACGAAGCGCTGAGTGTGATGGACCAGCCGGGAGGACCCGACGCCTCCCGCTTCGAGGTGGTCCACCTCAAGGGCTTCGACCCGGTGGTGGTCATGGCGCAGCTCGAGGCCGTCCTGACCGGCAGCACCTACGACGAGGTCACGTCGCGCGCCGACTACGCACGACAGCCCGGCCAGAAGGGCACCCCGCCCGACGAGTTGGGCACGCAAGGGGTACGGGCCTGATCGGGCCTCAGAAACGACGATGGCCCAGGCAGACCGGGTATCCCGGTTGACCTGGGCCTTTGTGGTGCGTACTGCGAAGTGCCCCCGGTAGGATTCGAACCTTCGCACCCGCCTCCGGAGGGTGCGAAGGAGATCATCCTACCGACCTGCGCAAATGCGCCCTTGGCGGCTCCCTCGTCGCGGGACCCCTGCTGTCCGGGATTCCCCGTGAGGTACCGGTCGTTCTGGCGCGGTTCTGGCGCGGGCCCCCTTCAGTGCATGGGAGTCCAATGTCCTGGAGATCGTTGGCACAGGACTTGTGCCATGACGTGGTGCTTGGCTCGCCGCTGGGCGCGGACGCTCTCAGGGCTGCCGAGACGGCTCTCGGGAGGGACCTGCCTCTGGTCCTGGCCCTCTTGCTCAGCGATTGCGATGGGATTCAGCACGAGTACGGCACGGATGTCATCTGGAGCACCAAGCGACTCCAGGAAGAAAACCTGAGGCTCCGTTCGGACCAGAGCCTCGGTGATCTCTACGCAGGGCACGGAGAGGTCCTGTTCATCGGTGACAACGGTTGGGACGACCGCTTTGCACTCGTGGCAGATGGATCGGTATTCGCGTGGGTAGCCGAGACAGGGGAGTGGGTGTTCGCTGCCCCAGATCTTGAGGCGTACGTCCGGATCGCCATGCGAGACGAAGGAGACTGGTATCGGACCGGAGGGTAGCTCCGCAGGAACCACAGCGGTGCCCGCTGCCATCCCGTCTGCCGTCGACCCACACGCCCGTGGAGCGGGCCTGCCCTCTGGGGGCCAGATGGAGCGCGCCACTGTACGAACGATCTGGACCCCAGAGGGCAGGTCTGCTCGGCTTTGCCTGGGTTGATGGCCGGCGGGAAGGCAACCCCTCGCCAGCCACGACAGACCGACACTCGCAGGCTGACCTTGGCCATCCCGGAGCCGGAGCGCCCCCGCCGGAGGCAACCTGGCGACCCACTGGGCTGGCGGATGGATCGCGTCAGCGACTGCCCCGTGGGGGTTCGTACTGGGGTGGCTCGTTGTGGTGCGGCGGGCCGCCCGCCGCCGGGCCCGGCCGAGCCTAAAAGCGGAGGCGGGCCCGAGCGGCGGGGCGGGCCGCGCCGCGCATGGCGCGGCGTGGTCGTCTTGATTCAGTAGCGAAACTCGTCACCACGCCTTGGGCGTGGATCAATGATGTGGCGTCATGGAACTGATCAGTCAGCCTCGGCCGGTGGAATCGGCACGTTGTACGTGAGCGTGTACCGATCCGAAGCGACCACGATGTCGCACGTCTCAACGGGCCTGTCGGCGACGAAGTACGTCCGGATGATGGCCATGATCGGCACGCCTGGGGCGATGTCCAGGGCCTCCGCCTCGTAGGGGCGCGGAGCGCGGGCGTTCACGTCCTCGGTGACGTGCGTGATGTTCAGGCCGATGGAGTCGAAGCGGGGAACCACTCCGGTGACTGCTCCGCCTTCTGGCTGCTCGATCGGCGTTCCCTCGGTGAGCGCCAAGGGCTCGTAGGACGTGGAGAGCATGACGGCTTCCTCGCCCGCGAAGAACCGGTAGTTGGTCCGCATCACCGGGTCGCTGGCCGCGATGTTCAGTCGTTCGGCGATGGCCTTCGTGGCAGTGGTCCGCCTGCTCTGGTACTCCCACTCGGAGCGTCGCCCCTGGGCCTCCGCAGCGCGCTTCATCGGGGAGCTGGTCGGCCGCTTCCCATAGAGATCGCCCATGATGCGCTGGCGTACTGGGCGCTGCTCGCGAACAAAGGTGCCTCGCCCCTGCTGCTTGAGGACCAGGCCTTCGTTCTGGAGTACCTCGACGGCCATGCGAACCACGATCCGGGACACGCCGTAGTCGGCCATCAGCTCCTGCTCGGACGGGAGCTTGTCGCCCGCGCTGAGTGCCCCGTCCGTGATCTGACGGCGGATGTCGTCGGCGATCTGAACGTATGCGGGGCGCTCCTGGAATGTGGCCACGGGCCGACTCTCTCCGTCGTCTGTCCAACCAAGTGGACGCCTTGTCTACTCGATAGGACAAGTAGAGCACGCAGGCACTAGCTGGAGATAGAGGCGCAGGTCGCGGCCTATTGGCAAGACGTCATACTCGTTATAACCTTTACGGGTAACCAAGGCTCGACCCTGAGTGATCCACAGGTCTGTTCGCAGCCAGGGGCGGCGCTCCACCGCCAAGCAGATACGCCGCCCCTCTGTCCCATACGGGAGGTTCCATCATGCCTGCAACGCTGCCCGCTTCGCTTGCCTCCGTCCCCGAGTTCTTCCCGGAGCTCGCGGACCTGACCGAGACCGAGCTGATCGCGGCGATCCACGCGTCGGACTACGAGGCGACGGTGAACCCGGACCCGTCCGCGCTGGCGGCGTTCGCCTTGCAGGGCCTGCGCTTCCGGGGCCGCCTCGGCGTGGCCCAGGACGCGATCCAGCTCCTGACCTACTGGCTCGTCTCCGCCGAGGGCGAGCACCACAGCGCGGCCAAGCTGGCCAAGGCCCGCGCCGCGCACGGGGACCGCTTCGACACCCGGCTGATCATCAACATCTCGCACGTGGTGCAGAGCAAGCGCCGGGAGATCCGCTCGGTCCGCACCGGCCACGACTGCCCGGTCTGCGGCGACTCCCACAGCCAGATCAACCCCGAGTGCGCCGCCGAGTTCGCCGCCCGCCAGTGGACGGCCTGCATCGAGTGCGAGGGCACCGGCTGGGACACCACGGGCATGGAGATCTACTGCCGGATCTGCTGCGGCTCCAAGCTGGTCGAGGCCGGGCCGATCGCCGGGGCGGTGGCTGCGTGACCTTCCCCCTGCCCGCCGACGAGTCAGAGCGCGCCGCGATCCTGGACCTGGCGCGCCTGGCCCGTCAGGGTGCCGTGCCCCGTCAGGTGGAGCTGATCCGCCGCACCGGGGGCTGCTCGCACCCGATCCACCTGCAAGGCTTCCGCACCCTGCTCCACGGCCCGACCGGCCAGGTCTTACACACCTACGCCACGTCGTCGGAGCCGGACGGCCGGATCAAGGTCGCCTGCGGCAACCGCCGGGCCTCGCGCTGCCCCGCCTGCTCGCGCACCTACGCCGCTGACACCTACCACCTGATCCGCGCCGGGCTCATCGGCGACGAGAGCAAGGGCGTCCCCGCGACGGTCCGGAATCACCCTCGCGTCTTCGCCACGCTGACCGCCCCGTCCTTCGGCCCGGTCCACAACCGTCCCGACGCCGGGGCCTGCCGCTGCGGCACCGCCCACCTGACCGGAGACCCGAACCTCGGCACCCCGCTCGACCCGGACCGGTACGACTACGCGCACGCGGTGCTGTGGAACAACAACGCCCCCGCCCTGTGGCGACGGTTCACGACCTACCTGGGCCGCAAGCTGGCCAAGGCCGCCGGGCTCAAGCGCTGGGAGTTCGACAACGTGGCCCGTGTCAGCTTCGGCAAGGTCGCCGAGTACCAGCGCCGGGGCGCGGTCCACTTCCACGCGGTGATCCGCCTCGACGGCCCGGACGGTCCGGCCAGCCCTCCTCCCGCCTGGGCCACGGTCGCCCTGCTTGACCGTGCGATCCACGAGGCTGCCCGTGATGCTTCGGTGCCACTGGGCCCGTCCGGTGATCAGCCGGGCCGCGTGCTGCGCTGGGGGGAACAGATCGACGTGCGTCCCATCCGGGCCTTCGGCGACGGCTCGGAGATCACCGAACAGGCCGTGGCCTCCTACGTGGCCAAGTACGCCACCAAGGCGGCCGAGAGCACCGACAGCGTGGACCGCCGCCTGATCGACCGCAGCGAGGTGGAGCGCTATGACGTGCCCGCGCACACTCGGCGCCTGATCGAGACCTGCTGGGACCTGGACGACGCCTACCCGGAACTCCTGCTCGCGCACTGGTCGCACATGCTCGGCTTCCGGGGCCACTTCTCGTCCAAGTCCCCGACCTACTCGACCACCCTCGGCGCGCTGCGGCAGACCCGGACCGACTTCCGCGCCGCCCAGGCCCGCGAGGAACTGCGCGAACGGCTGCTCGCCGAAGGGCTGCCCGACCTGGACGACCTGCCCGACGAAGAAACCCTCGTGCTCGCGCACTGGACCTTTGCCGGGTCCGGGCTGACGCCGGGCGAATCTTGGCTTGCCGCCGGGGTTGCTCGGGAGATCTACGAGAACCGCATCACTGCCAGAGAGGAGCTCGCATCGCTCCTGGACCGAGAGGAGGAACAGGCGTGGACCGCCTGCTGACCGTACGTGAGGTGGCCGAGAGGCTCGGCACCTGGGAGAGCAGCAAGGAGCGCTTCGTGCGCCGGCTGATCGAGGAACGCCGGATCGAGTTCGTCCACGTGGGGCGCCTTGTCCGCATCCGGGAGAGCGTCGTGGCGGCCTACATCGAGGCCAACACGGTCCGGCCGGTCGTCCGCGGGCGTCGGCTGAGGGCGGTGGCTGCCTGATGACGAACACCAAGGGCACTCGCCGGCGCTTCGGAGCGGTCCGCCAATTCCGTTCGGGCCGTTGGCAGATCCGCTACCGCGACCCGGAGACTAACCTCTACCGCAACGGTGAGGAGACGTACCGGACCAAGCGGGATGCCGAGATCGCGCTGACGCAGATCGAAGCAGACATGTCGCGGGGTCAGTGGACTGATCCGGACGCCGGGAAGGTTCTCCTGGGGGAGTTCGCGGATCACTGGCTTAGGGATCGAGACCTGTCGGCGCGCACCCGCGAGCGGTACGAGGGCGTCATCCGCCTGCACGTCAGGCCGCAACTCGGGGCCCGGATGCTGGCGGAGCTGACCCCGGCGAAGGTCCGGGCCTGGCGCACCGAGCTGATCGATGCGGGCGTCGGGGAAGCGACTGTGGCCAAGGCGTACCGCGTGCTCCGGGCGATCCTGAACACGGCCCTGGACGACGGGCTGATCCAGCGGAACCCCTGCCGGATTAAGGGTGGAGGAGACGAGAATTCGCCGGAACGGCCCGTGCTGACGATCGCTGAGGTCTATGCCGTGGCGGGCGCGATCCAGCCTCGCTACCGGGTGCTCGTCCTGCTGGCGGCCTTCGCCAGTCTCCGGTTCGGTGAGCTCGCCGCGCTCCGTCGCTCGGACATCGACCTGGAGCACCGGGTCATCCGGATCAGGCAGTCTCAGGCGGAACTCGCGACCGGCGCTCTGGAGATCAAGCTCCCCAAGAGCGCGGCTGGTGTCCGCCCGGTGGCCTTCCCCGAAGCGCTCGCGTCCGAAGTGGAGACGCACCTGCGCTGGTTCTCGGAGAACGGTCCGGACGGGCGGGTCTTCGCGGGGCCTCGCGGCGGGCTGCTGCGGCGGAGCAACTTCCACCACCTGTGGAAAACGGCCCTGGCCGACTCGGAGATCCGCCGGGTCCGCTTCCACGACCTGCGGCACTTTGGCAACGCCATGGCGGCCGATGCCGGCGCGAGCACGCGGGAGCTCATGCACCGGATGGGCCACTCGACCATGGATGCGGCCCTGCGCTACCAGCACATGCGGGCCGAACGCGACCGCGTGATCGCGGACGGGATCGACCGGGAGATCCGGAAGGCGCTCGCTCCGAAGCGGCGGAAGCCAGGCCACAAGGGCACCCCACCCGAGGAATCTGGCGCGGAAGTGGCGCGGGGCTGATCCAGCCTCAGAAACACTCAAGGCCCGGGCTGGCGAGTCAACCTCGCTGGCCTGGGCCTTTGGCATTCAGTGGTACTGGTGCCCCCGGTAGGATTCGAACCTACGCACCCGCCTCCGGAGGGCGGTGCTCTATCCCCTGAGCTACGGGGGCGCACTGTCTTGCGACGTGGAGAACACTACCAGCCCAGACCCCCTGCTCGTGTACAGGCTTTTCGGAAGGTCTCCTCACCAGTTCCGGTGGAAGTGGCCAAAACGAGGACGGAGGGTGGTTCCTCCGCATACCCTCAGTGATGTGTCAGGCGAGTCGGGGCGGGTGCTCGTTGTCGATGACAGCGCGGTGATCCGTCAACTGATCAGGGTGAACCTGGAGCTCGAGGGCTTTGAGGTGGTGACCGCCGCCGACGGGGCCGAGTGTCTGGATGTCGTGAACGTCGTGCGGCCGGACGTGATCACGTTGGACGTGGTGATGCCGCGGTTGGACGGGTTGCGGACGGCGGCGCAGTTGCGCGCCGATCCGCGGACGAGCCATCTGCCGATAGCGATCGTGAGCGCCTGCACCCAGCTGGATCTGGAGCGCGGGGAGTCCGTCGGGGTGGACGGGTATCTGGCGAAGCCGTTCGAGCCGATGGATCTGGTGGCGTTGGTCGGCCGCCTGGTCACGGGGCGTGAGGGGCGACCGGGGCGGTCGGTGCACGAGGAGGCGATGGGCGTTCGCCCACGGCGAACGCCGTGAGGGGGTGTGGGGGGCGGGTCGTGGGGTGGCGCGTCTCGGACGGCAGAACGGATGCCAGGGTTGCGGCCGGTCTCGCCTAGGCTTGCCCCGTGACACCCGCAGAGCTCTCCCAGGCAGTCCAGGCCGCCGTCAGCGCCGCCGTCGAGGCGGGCGAGCTGACCGTCGCCGTCCCCGAGACGGTGAACGTCGAGCGTCCCAAGAACCGCGACCACGGCGACTACGCCGTCAACGTCGCGCTCCAGCTGGCCAAGGCCGCCGGCAAGCCGCCGCGACAGGTGGCCGAGCTGGTCGCCGCGCGGCTGCGAGAGCTGCCCGGGATCGCGAAGATCGACATCGCGGGGCCGGGCTTCCTGAACATCACCCTCGACGCCGCGACGCAGGGTGAGCTGGCCCGGACCATCGTCACCGCCGGTGAGCAGTACGGCCACGGCGAGGCCTTTGCCGGGCAGAAGATCAACCTGGAGTTCGTCTCCGCCAATCCGACCGGTCCGATCCACATCGGCGGCGTCCGCTGGGCCGCCGTCGGCGACTCCCTCGCGCGCATCCTGCGCGCCTGCGGCGCCGACGTGACGACCGAGTACTACATCAACGACGCCGGCGTGCAGATCTCCAAGTTCGGCACCTCGCTCCAGGCCGCGGCGAACAACCGCCCGGTTCCGGAGGACGGCTACGTCGGCGAGTACATCAACGACATCGCCGCCGAGATCGTCAAGCAGAACCCCGGCATCCTGGACGAGGCCGAGGACGCCCAGGTGGAGCAGTTCCGCTCCGAGGGCCTGCGCCTCATGGTCGCCGAGATCCAGCGCTCCATGGAGGAGTTCGGCGTCCACTTCGACGTCTGGTTCTCCGAGAAGTCGCTGCACGACTCCGGCGCCGTCGAGAAGGCCGTCGAGCGGCTGCGCGAGCAGGGTCACGTCTACGACCAGGACGGCGCCGTCTGGCTGCGCACCACCGACTTCGGTGACGACAAGGACCGCGTCCTGATCAAGGCGGACGGCGACACCACCTACTTCGCCTCCGACGCCGCGTACTACCTGAACAAGCGCGACCGCGGCAACGACGTCAACGTCTACATGCTCGGCGCCGACCACCACGGCTACGTGGGCCGCCTCAAGGCGATCGTGGCGTGCGCAGGTGACGACCCGTCGCGCAACATCGAGGTGCTGATCGGGCAGTTCGTGAAGATGCTCAAGGACGGCGAAGAGGTTCGCATGTCCAAGCGCGCCGGCAACATCATCACCATCGACGACGTCGTCGACTGGGTCGGCGTCGACGCGGCCCGCTACTCGCTGGCCCGCGTCCCCACCGACTCCACCCTCACGCTCGACATCGACGTGCTGACCAGCCAGTCCAAGGACAACCCGGTCTACTACGTCCAGTACGCGCACGCCCGGATGTCCTCCATCGCCCGCAATGCGGCCGAGCTGGGCGTCGACAAGGGTGCGGCCGAGGACTTCAAGCCGGAGCTGCTCAGCACGCAGTGGGAGAACCAGTTGCTGGGCCGCCTCGGCGAGTTCCCGGGTGAGCTGGCCGAGGCCGGTGAGTTCCGTGCTCCGCACCGCGTGGCCCGCTACCTGGAGGAGCTGGCCGGCGACTACCACCGGTTCTACGACAACTGCTGGGTACTGCCGCGCGGTGACGAGGAGGCCACCGACCTGAACCGCGCCCGGCTGTGGTTGGTCGAGGCGACGCGGACGGTGGTCGCCAACGGCCTCGGACTGCTGGGCGTCTCCGCGCCCGAACGGATGTAGCAGTGAGCAGGGGCCCGAAGCCGGAAGGCTTCGGGCCCCTCGTGCAAGCACGCGAAGAGCGCGAAGAGATAAGGCGATGAGATGAGCCGCTCCGCCCACCCCGCCGGGCCCCGCCACGGGGACGTGCTGCCCGAGGGCCACTACACGGCCCCGCCGGCCGACCTCAACGCGCTCGATCCCAAGGTCTGGTCCGCGACGGTCGAGCGCGGCGCGGCGGACGGCGTCGTGAGCGTCGGCGGCCTCGACGTGCTGACGCTCGCGGAGCGGTTCGGCACGCCGGCCTACATCCTCGACGAGACGGACTTCCGCGAGCGCTGCCGCGCCTGGCAGGACGCCTTCTCACACCTGGACGCGGACGTCTACTACGCCGGCAAGGCCTTCCTCTCCCGCGCCGTCGTGCGCTGGCTGCACGAGGAGGGGCTGAACGTCGACGTGTGCAGCGGCGGCGAGTTGACCGTCGCGCTCTCCGCCGGGATGCCTGCCGGGCGGATCGCGCTGCACGGCAACAACAAGACCCGCGCCGAGCTGGAGTACGCGGTGAAGTCCGGCGTCGGGCACGTGGTCGTGGACTCCTTCGAGGAGTTGGCCCGCCTCGCCTGGATCGCGACCGAGCAGGGCGTCCGGCAGACGATCCTGTTGCGCGTCACCGTCGGCGTCGAGGCGCACACCCACGAGTTCATCGCCACCGCTCACGAGGACCAGAAGTTCGGCTTCTCCCTCACCGGCGGCGACGCCGCCGAGGCGGTGCGGCGGGCGCTGATGCTGGACGGTGTGGAGCTGGCCGGCATCCACTCGCACATCGGCTCGCAGATCTTCGACATGGCGGGCTTCGAGGTGGCGGCCCGCCGCGTCGTCGGGCTGCTGGCGCAGATCAAGGCCGAGCACGGCGTCGAGCTGCCCGAGATCGACCTCGGCGGCGGCCTCGGCATCGCCTACACCAGCGAGGACGACCCGCGCGAGCCGCACGAGATCGCGGCCGCGCTGACACAGATCGTGAAGCGCGAGTGCGCGGCGGAGGGTCTGGCCGTGCCGCGGCTCTCGGTCGAGCCGGGCCGGGCGATCGTCGGCCCGACGGCGTTCACGCTCTACGAGGTCGGCACGGTCAAGCCGCTGGGAGGGCTGCGCACCTACGTCAGCGTCGACGGCGGCATGTCGGACAACATCCGCACCGCGCTCTACGACGCCGAGTACAGCGTCGCGCTGGTCTCGCGCGCCTCGACGGCGGAGCCGATGCTGAGCCGGGTCGTGGGCAAGCACTGCGAGTCTGGCGACATCGTCGTCCGCGACGCCTTCCTCCCGGCCGACCTGGTCCCGGGGGACCTGCTCGCCGTCCCCGCCACGGGCGCCTACTGCCGCTCGATGGCCAGCAACTACAACCACGCGCTGCGCCCGCCGGTGGTCGCGGTCCGCGACGGCGAGGCGCGGGTCATCGTCCGTCGTGAGACGGAGGAGGACCTGCTCCGCCTCGACGTGGGGTGAGGCGCGGGGTGAGGCGCGGAGTGAGGCGCGGAGTGAGGCGCGGGGCGAGGGAGCGGCGCGCCGCAGGATTTCCGGCGGTTCGGTATCGAGCAGCGGAATTCGTGTCTCAATCCGTGGAACGACCGCAGATTCGACGGGTGAGTCGCGGAGACTTGTAGTCACAGGCCAACATCAGCCGCTGTCGCTCGGTGAACTGCGCGGCGACAGCAACCCAGGCAGGACGGAGTCGGATGATGCGTACGCTCAAGGTGGCGCTCCTCGGTTGTGGAGTAGTGGGCTCCGAGGTGGCACGCATCATGACGACGCACGCAGCCGACCTGGAGGCCCGGATCGGCGCCCCCGTCGAGCTCGCGGGCGTGGCCGTCCGCCGGGCCGGGCGTCCGCGTCCGGGCGTGCCGGAGCACCTGATCACCACCGACGCCGAGGGCCTGGTCAAGCGGGACGACATCGACGTGGTCATCGAGGTCGTCGGCGGCATCGAGCCCGCCCGCTCGCTGATCCTGTCGGCGTTCGAGGGCGGCAAGTCCGTCGTCTCGGCCAACAAGGCCCTGCTCGCCGTCGACGGCGCCGCCCTGCACGCGGCGGCCGCGAAATCCGGCGCGGACCTGTACTACGAGGCCGCAGTGGCCGGCGCGATCCCGCTGATCCGCCCGCTGCGCGAGTCCCTGGCGGGCGACAAGGTCAACCGGGTGCTCGGCATCGTCAACGGCACGACCAACTTCATCCTCGACAAGATGGACACCACCGGCGCGGGCTACTCCGAGGCGCTGGAGGAGGCCACCGCGCTCGGCTACGCCGAGGCGGACCCGACCGCCGACGTCGAGGGCTTCGACGCCGCCGCCAAGGCCGCGATCCTGGCCGGTATCGCCTTCCACACCCGCGTGGTCGCCTCCGACGTCTTCCGCGAGGGCATCACCGAGGTCACCGCCGCCGACATCGCCTCCGCGAAGGCCATGGGCTGTGTGGTCAAGCTGCTCGCCATCTGCGAGCGCGCCAAGGACGAGAACGGCGAGGAGTCGGTGACCGCCCGCGTCCACCCGGCGATGATCCCGCTCAGCCACCCGCTGGCCTCCGTGCGCGGCGCCTACAACGCCGTCTTCGTCGAGGCCGACGCGGCCGGTCAGCTGATGTTCTACGGCCCGGGCGCCGGCGGCGCGCCGACGGCCTCCGCCGTGCTGGGCGACCTGGTCGCGGTGTGTCGCAACAAGGTGGCCGGTGCGACGGGACCTGGCGAGAGCGCGTACGCTCAGCTCACCGTCAACCCCATGGACGACGTGGTCACCCGCTACCACGTCAGTCTGGACGTCGCCGACAAGGCGGGTGTCCTCGCCCAGGTCGCCACGGTCTTCGCCGAGCACGGGGTGTCCATCGACACCGTCCGCCAGCAGGGCCGGGACGGCGACGCCTCGCTTGTCGTCGTGACGCACCGCGCCACCGACGCCGCGCTGTCCGCCACTGTCGCCGAACTGCGCACCCACGACCACGTCCGCGGCGTGGCCAGCATCATGCGTGTCGAAGGGGAGTAACCCACTATGAGCACCACCCTCCAGCACACCCACCAGTGGCGCGGCCTCATCGAGGAGTACCGCGACCGGCTCCCGGTCACCGCCTCCACGCCCGTGGTGACCCTGCTCGAGGGCGGCACGCCCCTCGTACCGGCGCAGCTGCTCTCCGAGCGCACGGGCTGCGACGTCTACCTGAAGGTCGAGGGAGCCAACCCGACCGGGTCCTTCAAGGACCGCGGCATGACGATGGCCATCTCCAAGGCCAAGGAGGCGGGCGCGCAGGCGGTCATCTGCGCGTCCACCGGCAACACCTCCGCCTCGGCGGCGGCGTACGCGGTCCGAGCCGGGATGGTCTGCGCGGTGCTGGTGCCGCAGGGCAAGATCGCGCTCGGCAAGATGGGGCAGGCCCTCATCCACGGCGCCAAGATCCTCCAGGTGGACGGCAACTTCGACGACTGCCTCACGCTCGCGCGGGACCTGTCCGACAAGTACCCCGTGGCGCTGGTGAACTCGGTCAACCCGGTCCGGATCGAGGGCCAGAAGACGGCCGCGTTCGAGATCGTGGACGCGCTCGGGGACGCCCCCGACATCCACGTGCTGCCGGTGGGCAACGCGGGCAACATCACCGCCTACTGGAAGGGCTACAAGGAGTACGCGGCGGACAAGCTGGCGTCGCGCACTCCGCGGATGTTCGGCTTCCAGGCGGCGGGCTCGGCCCCGATCGTGGACGGCGCCCCCGTGCTGAAGCCGCAGACGATCGCCACGGCGATCCGGATCGGCAACCCCGCCTCGTGGGACTACGCGATCGCGGCCCGGGAGGAATCGGGCGGCCTCATCGACAAGGTGACGGACCGGCAGATTCTTTCGGCGTACCGCCTGCTGGCGGCGAGCGAGGGCGTGTTCGTCGAGCCCGCGTCGGCGGCGTCCGTCGCGGGCCTGCTCCAGGCCCACGAGCAGGGCCTGATCGACCCGGGCCAGCGCATCGTCTGCACGGTCACCGGCAACGGCCTCAAGGACCCGGACTGGGCGGTGGCGGGTGCCCCGCAGCCCACCGTCGTCCCGATCGACGCCACGGCCGCGGCGGAGCGCCTCGGGCTCGCGTAGCGAGCCCGCCAGGGGCGCGAGGAACTGCGCGACAAGCCACCCACGAAGGTAGAACCCCGAACGTGCAGGGCCATCCGCACGGGGTGGTTCCTCGCGCAGTTCCTCGCGCCCCTGGGGGTTGCAACTGATCCACGGCGACACCCCACTGTCCGGGGTGTACCGCTGAGCAGCCCCTTTTCGATACGCTGGCGTCATACCCCAAGCACACCTTCCCAGATGCATGTTGCAGGAGAGTCCACGCAATGGCAGGTCCCGCCTTCCGCGCCGCCGCCGTACGGGTGCGGGTGCCCGCGACCAGTGCCAATCTCGGGCCGGGGTTCGACACCTTCGGTCTCGCGCTCGGCCTCTACGACGACCTCGTGGTCCGCGTCGCCGACGCGGGCCTGCACGTCGACATCGCCGGGGAGGGCGCCGACACCCTGGCCAGGGACGAGCGGCACCTCGTCGTCCGCTCCATGCGCGCCGCCTTCGACCGCCTGGGCGGCCAGCCCCGCGGGCTGGAGGTCGTCTGCGCCAACCGGATCCCGCACGGGCGGGGCCTCGGCTCCTCCTCCGCCGCGATCGTCGCGGGCGTGATGGCCGCGCGCGCGGTGACCGTCGGCGGGACAGAGGCGCTGGACCAGGCCGCGACGCTCGCGCTCGCCTCCGAGCTGGAGGGGCACCCGGACAACGTCGCCGCCTGCCTGCTCGGTGGCTTCACCGTCGCCTGGACCGACGCGTTCGAGGGGGACGCGGCCGTGCACGCGGCCGGCAGCGGCGCCCACGCCGTCACCCTCACGCCGAATTCCGACGTCGTTCCGGTGGTCTTCATTCCGTCGAACCCCGTGCTCACCGAGGTCGCGCGAGGCCTGCTGCCCGCGACCGTGCCGCACGCGGACGCCGCCGCCAACGTCGCGCGGGCCGCGCTGCTCGTGGAGGCGGTCACCCGCCGTCCGGAGCTGCTGCTGCCGGCGACCGAGGACCGCCTGCACCAGGACTACCGCACTCCGGCGATGCCGCAGAGTGCCGCGCTGGTCGCGGGCCTGCGCGCGGAGGGCGTCGCCGCCGTGATCTCCGGTGCCGGACCGACGGTGCTGGCCTTGACCGACGAGAGCGGCGCGGACAAGGTGCTCTCCTTCGCCGGGGAGGGCTGGGCCGCGCACCGGCTGGCGCTGGACACCGAGGGGGCCGCGATCCTGCCGCTCGCGCAATAGCGGGGCAGCCGGGCGGGTGGGGCGAGCAGTTAGCGGAGGATTCTCGGCGAAAGTGGGAACACGATTGACACTCGCAGAGTGGGGGAATGTTTGTTGGGTCCAGTAGTGTTAATCTCATGTCTGCACCAGGCGCCCAGTGCCGCCCGGTGCGCAGCGTCCCCTCCTTCGGGACAGCAATTCTCCGGGAGCCCGCCACATCGCGTACGCAGCCTGCCTGCGCCATTGTGACCGCATCCCGATGCCGTGTCGGCGAACCCCGCTTCGAGCCGTAGCCGCCACGCGCAGGGGGCCCGGACGCGATCGTGCGCAGCGCCATTGACACATCGCACGGCCGCACGGGTTTCCAACGTTTCACCACGCAGCCACGTCCTGCCGAAGAGCGCAGGGCGGACAGCACGACCGGTCGCCGAGCCAGAAAGGCCGACGTCCGCTCCAGGGAAGGACCCTTCGTGAGCGACACCACCGATCTGATGGGCGCGCGTCCGGACGCCGAGGCGTCGGACGCCACGGCTCCCGCGCCGAAGCGCCGTCGGACCACGGGCACCGGGCTGAACAGCATGGTGCTCGCCGAGCTGCAGCAGCTCGCCTCCGGCCTCGGCATCAGCGGCACGGGCCGTATGCGCAAGAGCCAGCTGATTGACGCCATCAAGGAGAAGAGCGGCGGCGACCCGCTGCTCGCCGCCTCCACGCCGCCGGCCGCCCGCCGCTCCACGCGCTCCGCCGCCTCCGCCGAGGCCGCCGCTCCGGCCGCCGACGCCGCTCCGGCCGCTCCCGCAGAGGCTGCGGCTCCCGCCGCCCGCCGGACGTCGCGTTCCCGCGCCGCGGTCGCCGCGCCCGCCGAGCAGCAGATCGACATCCCCTTGCAGACCAGCCCGGTGCAGACCAGCACCGAGCCCGCGCCCGCCGCCGCCGAGCGTCCGGCGCGTCGCAGCCGTCGCGCCACCGCCCCGGCCGGTTCGCCGGAGGGCGGGACCGCCACCGCGACCGTCGCCGCCGACGCCGCGCAGGCGTCCGCCACGGCCGCTCCGGCGCAGTCGCAGCAGGTCGAGAAGGCCGAGAAGGCCGACAAGCCCTCCGTCTCCGCCGAGGCGCAGGCCGGCACCGACACCCGCGAGCGCGGCGAGCGCACCGACCGTGGGGACCGCGGCGACGGTCGCGAGAGCCGTCGCGACCGCCGCAACCGCCGTGAGCGCCGCGACGGCGGTCAGGACGGCGGCCAGGGCCAGCAGCAGAGCCAGGGTGGCGGCCGTCAGCAGGACGGCGGTCAGGGCGGCGGCCGTCCGGGCCGTCAGCAGCAGAGCCAGAGCCAGAACCAGGGCCCGCAGGGCGGCGACTTCGAGGACGACGAGTTCGGCGGGCGCCGCCGGGGCCGTTACCGCGACCGCAACCGCCGTGGCCGTGGCGAGCGCTTCGACGGTGTGCCCGAGCCGCAGGTCGGCGAGGACGACATCCTGATCCCCGTCGCGGGCATCCTGGACATCCTGGACAACTACGCGTTCGTGCGGACCTCCGGCTATCTGGCCGGCCCGAACGACGTCTACGTCTCCCTCGCCCAGGTCCGCAAGAACGGTCTGCGCAAGGGTGACGCCATCACCGGCGCCGTCAAGCAGCCGAAGGACGGCGAGCGCCGCGAGAAGTTCAACGCGCTGGTCCGCCTCGACTCCGTCAACGGCACCGACGCCGAGGCGTCCCGCAACCGCCCCGAGTTCAACAAGCTCACGCCGCTGTACCCGCAGGACCGGCTCCGCCTGGAGACCGACCCGGGCGTGCTGACCACCCGCATCATCGACCTGGTGTCGCCGATCGGTAAGGGTCAGCGTGGTCTGATCGTCGCCCCGCCGAAGACCGGCAAGACGATGATCATGCAGGCGATCGCCAACGCGATCACCCACAACAACCCCGAGACCCACCTGATGGTCGTCCTCGTCGACGAGCGTCCGGAGGAGGTCACGGACATGCAGCGCTCGGTCAAGGGCGAGGTCATCTCCTCGACCTTCGACCGTCCCGCCGAGGACCACACCACCGTCGCCGAGCTCGCCATCGAGCGTGCCAAGCGCCTGGTGGAGCTGGGCCACGACGTGGTCGTGCTGCTGGACTCGATCACGCGTCTGGGCCGTGCCTACAACCTGGCGGCGCCGGCCTCCGGCCGTATCCTGTCCGGTGGTGTCGACTCGACCGCGCTCTACCCGCCGAAGAAGTTCTTCGGCGCCGCGCGCAACATCGAGAACGGCGGCTCCCTGACGATCCTCGCCACCGCGCTGGTCGAGACCGGCTCGCGCATGGACGAGGTGATCTTCGAGGAGTTCAAGGGCACCGGCAACATGGAGCTCAAGCTCGACCGGAAGCTCGCGGACAAGCGCATCTTCCCCGCGGTGGACGTCGACCCGTCCGGCACCCGCAAGGAAGAGATCCTCATGTCCCCGGACGAGCTGCGGATCGTCTGGAAGCTGCGCCGGGTGCTGCACGCGCTCGACTCGCAGCAGGCGATCGAGCTGCTGCTGGACAAGATGAAGCAGACGAAGTCCAACGCCGAGTTCCTGATGCAGATCGCCAAGACCACTCCCGGTCAGGATGACTGATCTCACATTGCTTGGTGAATGACCGTGAAACCCCGGGCTTTCTGCCCGGGGTTTCACGCTTTTCTGAGAAGGCCTTTAAGTCGCATCACGTACGTTCGACGACATGTCCGACAAGCAGCCGAAACACCGCAGAAGCCGCCCACGCCGGGCGATACGCATCGTCGCCCTGTGCACGGGCGCGGTGCTGGTGCTCTGCGGCGCGGGCGCCGGGTGGGCGTACTGGAAGCTCAACCACAACCTGAAGACGGTCGATCTCGGCAGCGAGCTGACCGCGCCCACGAAGGACGCGACCGGCGCCATGAACATCCTGGTGCTGGGCTCGGACTCGCGCTCCGGCGCCAACGGCAGCCTCGCGGGCGGCAACACCGACGGCACGGCCCGCTCGGACACGGCGATGGTCGTCCACGTCAACGAGGCGCACACGGCGGCGACGGTGGTCTCCATACCCCGGGACACCCTGGTGGACCGGCCCGCGTGCGGGACGAACGCGGCGGCCTCGGGGGTCATGTTCAACACCGCGTTCGAGGTCGGCGGGGCGAGCTGCGCGGTCAAGACGGTCGAGTCGATGACCGGCCTGGACATGAACCACTACGTCGAGATCGACTTCGCCGGCTTCGCGAAGCTGATCGACGCCCTGGGCGGCGTCGACATCACGACCACGGTCGCCATCAACGACGACCAGAGCGGCCTGCACCTGGCCGCGGGCACGCACCACCTCGGCGGGGACGAGGCGTTGGCCTTCGTGCGCACGCGGCACGGGGTGGGGGACGGCAGCGACCTCGGCCGCATCGAGCTCCAGCAGGAGATGATGAAGTCGGTGCTGAAGCAGGTGGAGAACCTCAACCTGTTCAGCAGCCCCACGAAGCTGTACTCGATCGCGGACGCGGCGACGAGCTCGGTCACGACGGACTCCACGCTGGGGTCGGTGAACTCGCTGCTGGGCTTCGCGGAGGGGCTCAAGCACATCAAGTCCACGGACATGACGACGGTCACGATGCCCAACACGACGGCGCCGAGCGACCCGAACCGCGTGGTCGCGCTCCAGCCCCAGGCGAACGAGCTCTGGGCGGCGCTGAAGGCCGACAAGCCCGTCCCGGCATCCGTCCTCCAGCTCCAGCAGAAGAACCCCGCGGACAGCCAGTAGCGCCCACCTCACGGGCGTGAGGCTCTGCTCGATCAACTGCCTGCGCGACAATCCCCCAGCCTTCGGCCGGGAGTGCGCCATGCGTCGGCGCGACAATGCCCCAGCCTTCGCCCCAGCCTTCGGCCGGGAGGTGCCCCCGAGGTGCCCCTCCCACGCAGCCGGCAGGCCGAACGCGGAGGGGCATCCGCACGCCGGTGGTCGCTCGCGCCGACGCCGGGGGCACCTCCGGGCACCTCCCGGCCGAAGGCTGGGGGAGGAGCCGCACGTCGGTAGAGCCTCGCGTCCCTGGGGGTTCCCCAGGAATATCGCTGACCGTCCTGCCGTTTTGGTGGACGGCGTCAGTCCTGGCAGACTGGTACGTCGGTCCCGGTTCACGGACGGCAGTCCGCCCTTCCGACCCGGAACCCTCCCGCAAACCTAGGAGCATCCCTTGAAGCGCGACATCCACCCGACCTACGTGGTCACCCAGGTCACCTGCACCTGTGGCAACGAGTTCACCACCCGCAGCACCGAGGCGTCCGGCGTCATCCGCGCCGAGGTCTGCTCGGCCTGCCACCCCTTCTACACCGGCAAGCAGAAGATCATGGACACCGGTGGCCGCGTGGCCCGCTTCGAGGCCCGCTTCGGCAAGAAGCACGCCAAGGCGGAGGCCTAACCGCCTTGCGGCGCCGGCCGGGCGCACTCGTGGTCTCCACGGGTGCGTCCCGGTCGGCGCCGTTCGCGTTGTCCCCCCTGCCCATCCGGCTTGCCCATCCGGTCCACTCGGTTCGAAAGAAGGCCCAGCTCCCATGTTCGAGGCAGTCGAGGAGCTCCTGAACGAGCACGCGACCCTGGAGGAGCGTCTCGCCGACCCGGCGGTGCACGCCGACCCGGCGCTCGCCCGGCAGCTGTCCAAGCGCTACGCCGAGCTGACGCCGATCACCAAGGTCTACCGCGAGTGGCGCCAGGCCGGTGAGGACATCGAGACCGCCCGCGAGCTCGCGAGCGACGACCCGGACTTCTACGCCGAGATCAAGTCGCTGGACGCCCAGCGCGAGCAACTGACCGAGCGGCTGCGCGTGCTGCTGGTCCCGCGCGACCCGAGCGACGACAAGGACGTGCTGCTGGAGGTCAAGGCGGGTGAGGGCGGCGAGGAGTCCGCGCTCTTCGCCGGCGACCTGCTGCGCATGTACCTGCGCTACGCCGAGAAGATGGGCTGGAAGACCGAGATCATCGACTCCAACGAGTCCGACCTCGGCGGCTACAAGGACGTGCAGGTCGCGGTGAAGTACCGCGGCGGCAACCCCGAGCCCGGCCAGGGCGTCTGGGCGCGGCTGAAGTACGAGGGCGGCGTGCACCGCGTGCAGCGCGTGCCGGCCACCGAGTCGCAGGGCCGCATCCACACCTCCGCCGCGGGCGTGCTGGTCACGCCGGAGGCCGAGGAGGTCGAGGTCGAGATCCACGCGAACGACCTGCGCATCGACGTCTACCGCTCCTCCGGGCCTGGCGGGCAGTCGGTCAACACCACCGACTCCGCCGTCCGCATCACGCACCTGCCGACCGGCATCGTCGCGTCCTGCCAGAACGAGAAGAGCCAGCTCCAGAACAAGGAGCAGGCCATGCGCATCCTCCGCTCCCGCATCCTCGCGGCCGCGCAGGAGGAGGCCGACGCCGCGGCCAGCGACGCGCGCCGCAGCCAGGTGCGCAGTGTGGACCGCTCCGAGCGGATCCGCACCTACAACTTCCCGGAGAACCGGATCTCCGACCACCGCACCGGCTACAAGTCCTACAACCTGGACCAGGTGCTCGGCGGCGAGCTGGACGCCGTGATCCAGTCCGCGGTCGACCAGGACGCGGCCGCGCGGCTCGCGGACGCCACCTGACCATCCCCCGCAGGCCCTACTGGTCCGCTCAGAGAGGCGCGACGTGAACCTCCTCCTCGCCGAGGTGGCCCGAGCCACCCAGCGGTTGGCCGATGCCGGTGTGCCCTCGCCGCGGTTCGACGCGGAGGAGCTCGCGGCGTACGTCCACGACGTCAAGCGCGGCGAGCTGCACGGCGTCAGGGACGCCGACTTCGACGCCCGCTACTGGGAGGTCATCTCCCGGCGTGAGGCGCGCGAGCCGTTGCAGCACATCACCGGGCGGGCCTTCTTCCGCTACCTGGAGCTCCAGGTCGGCCCCGGGGTCTTCGTGCCGCGGCCCGAGACGGAGTCGGTGGTCGGGTGGGCGATAGACGCCCTGCGCGACATGGACGTGGCCGAGCCGCTCGTCGTCGACCTCTGCACCGGCTCCGGCGCGATCGCGCTGGCCCTGGCGCAGGAGGTGCCGCGTAGCCGCGTGCACGCCGTGGAGCTCTCCGACGACGCCTACGCCTGGGCGCGCCGCAACGTCGACGCGAGCCCGGACGCCGCCCGGATCGAGCTGGTCCAGGGCGACGCCACCCGCGCCTTCGAGGACCGACCGGAGCTGAGCGGCCAGTTCGACCTGGTCATCAGCAACCCGCCGTACATCCCGCTGACCGAGTGGGAGTACGTCGCGCCCGAGGCTCGCGACCACGACCCGGAGATGGCACTCTTCTCCGGCGAGGACGGCCTCGACACCATCCGCGGGATCGAGCGCGTGGCCGCGCGCCTGCTGCGGCCCGGGGGCGTGGTCGTCGTCGAGCACGCGGACACCCAGGGCGGGCTCGTGCCGTGGGTCTTCCGGGAGCAGAACGGCTGGACCGACGCCGCCGACCACCGCGACCTGAACAACCGCCCCCGCTTCGCCACCGCGCGCCGCGCCGTCCTGTAGGAAGGGATCCACCGATGAGTCGTCGCTTCGACTGCTCCGACGCGACCGAGCGTGCTGCCGGTCTGCGTGAGTCCGCCTCGGCGATCCGCCGGGGCGAGCTGGTGGTCATCCCCACCGACACCGTCTACGGCCTGGCCGCCGACGCGTTCTCCGGGGACGCGGTGGCCGGCCTGCTGGCGGCCAAGGGCCGCGGGCGCAGCATGCCCACCCCCGTCCTGGTCGGCTCCCCGACGACACTGCACGGGCTCGTCACGGACTTCTCCGAGTCCGCGTGGGAGCTCGTCGACGCGTTCTGGCCGGGCGGCCTGACGCTGGTCACCCGCCACCAGCCGTCGCTGCGCTGGGACCTGGGCGACACCCGCGGCACCGTCGCCGTGCGCATGCCGCTGCACCCCGTCGCGATCGAGCTGCTGAACGCCACCGGCCCGCTCGCCGTCTCCAGCGCGAACCTCACCGGCGGCCCGTCCCCGGCCACCTGCGACGAGGCCGAGGAGCAGCTGGGCCAGTCCGTCTCGGTCTACCTCGACGGCGGCCGCGCGGACCACGCCGTCCCGTCCACGATCGTCGACGTCACCGGCAAGATCCCTGTCCTGCGCCGCGCGGGTGCGGTCTCCCTGGAGCAGCTGCGAGAGGTTGTACCCGACGTGGAGGCCGGCAGTTGACCGGCCGCCATCGCCTCCGGCCCCCGATACGTCCCGTCCCGCGGCTCCACCACGACCTCGCGGAGCGGCGCTTCGGCGCGTTCCGCATCCTCTACGTGTGCACGGGCGGCGTGTGCCGCTCGCCCATGGCGGAGCGGTTGACCCGGCACGAGCTGACGCTCCGTCTGGGCGGGGACGCGGAGACGGAGATATCCGTCGAGAGCGCCGGCACGTGGGGGCACGAGGGTGCCCCGATGGAGACCCACGCGGCGGAGATCCTCGCCGAGTTCGGCGCGGACTCCACCGGCTTCGTGGGCCGCGAGCTCCTGGACGACCACGTCATCGAGGCGGACCTGGTGCTGACCGCTACGCGGGACCACCGGGCCCAGGTGATCTCCATGGGCCACGACGCGGGCCTGCGGACGTTCACGCTGAAGGAGTTCACCCGGCTGGTCCGCGCGATCGATCCGGCGACGCTGCCGGACTGCGTCGGGCCGGGTGCCCTGGCCGAGCGCGCGCGGGTTCTCGTGCGGGCCGCGGCGGCGCTGCGTGGCTGGCTGCTCGCGGCTTCCCCGGAGGCGGACGAGGTCGATGACCCGTACGGAGCACCGATCGGGATGTTCCGTAACTGCGGCGAGGAGATCTTCGACGCCCTGGACCCGATCGTGACGGCCCTGACCGGAGTCAGCCGAGTCCGGGTGTAAGCCCTGCACTGTCCAGGGGCGCGCGGCCCTGCCGATATGCGGCTCCTCTCCCGGCCTTCGGCCGGGAGGTGCCCCTGAGGTGCCCCCTGCGTGGGCGCGAGCAACCACTGGTGTGCGGACGGCCCTCCTCGTTCGGGGACTCAGCTCCCCGGGTGGTTGCCCGCGCAGTCCCCGCGGCCCTGAGGTGCTGCAACCGGCTCACCGCGCGCACGTCCTCGCGTCCCTGGATGCTGCGACGTCCCTCCCGGCGTAGCGTGACCTCCGGAGGTGCATGCGGCCATGGCGACGCTCACGGAAGAGTCCCGAACTGCCGGTCTGGCCGACGTGCCGGATCCCGATCTCGATGTCCTCGTGGCCGCCGAGGACGACCGTCGCGCCCATCAGGTGAACCTCCTCGCCGGGGAGAACGACGCCTCGCCGCGGGTGCTCGCGCTGCTGGGGAGCACGTTCGCGGACAAGTACGCCGAGGGGTACCCCGAGCGCCGGCATCACACCGGCTGCGGGCCCTCCGACGGGGTCGAGGCGCTCGCCGTGGCCCGCGCCAAAGCGCTCTTCGGCGCCCAGCACGCGAACGTGCAGCCGTACTCCGGCTCCGTCGCCGTCCTCGCCGCCGCCGCGGCCCTGCTGCGGCCGGGCGACGCCGTCCTGGCCATGTCGCTGGCCCACGGCGGGCACCTGACCCACGGCTCCTCCGCGAACTTCTCCGGCAAGTGGTTCTCCGTCTCCGGCTACGGCGTGCGCGAGCGCGACGGGCTGATCGACCTCGACCAGGTGCGCGACCAGGCCCGCGCCCTGCGGCCCAAGGTGATCGTCGCCGGGGCGATCTCCTACCCGCGCGCGATCGACTGGGAGGGGTTCCGCCGGATCGCGGACGAGGTGGGTGCCTACCTCGTCGCGGACGCCGCGCAGACGCTGGGCCTGTCCGCCGCCGGGGTGATCACCTCGCCCGTGCCGTACGCGGACATCGTCTGCGGTGTCACCCACAAGGTGCTGGGCGGGCCGCGCGGCGGGCTGCTCCTGTCGAGCAGGGAGCTGGCCGAGCGGGTGGACCGGGCCGTCTTCCCGTTCATCCAGGGCGGGCCCATGGTCAACCAGATGGCCGCCAAGGCCTACACCCTCGGCCGGGCGGCGACGCCCGCCTTCGCCGACTACGCCCACCGCACCGTGCGCAACGCGCAGCGGCTCGCCGACGCCCTCGACGGGTACGGCCTGCGGCCGCTCACCGGCGGGACCGACACCCACCTGGTCACCGTGGACGCGCGGGCCCTGGGCCTGACCGGCCGCGAGGTCGAGCGGCGGTGCGAGGGCGCGGGCCTGCTGCTCGGGCACTGCGCGGTGCCCTACGAGGAGGCGGCGCCGACGGCCGCTTCGGGGCTGCGGACCGGGACGCTCAGCGTCACCACCCGCGGCATGGGACAGCCGGAGATGTCGGAGATCGCCGAGCTGATCCACACGGCAGCCACCGGCGTGGCACCGGAGGCGCTGACCCTGCGCGTCCGCGCCCTCGCGGTGCGTTTTCCTGGTCTGTCGACAAAACCGCAATGCGGGGAGTCTGCGTCCAGGTGAATAGGGTGTGCACGTGACGCACCTCCATTCCCGAGCGCATTGCCTCTTCGCGCCAAAGGCAGGGCGGCTATGCTCTGCCGATACCACGGGGGTGTCCAGCGCAGCACAGGAGGACTCTGGTGCGTGAGTTCCTGCTGACGCTCTGCGTGACCGCAGCGGTGACCTACCTGCTGACCGGTCCGGCACGGAAGTTCGCCATCATCGCGGGCGCCATGCCGGCCGTCCGCGACCGCGACGTGCACAAGGAGCCGACGCCACGACTCGGCGGGATCGCCATGTTCGGCGGTCTCTGCGCCGGCCTGCTCACGGCCGACCACCTGTCGGCGCTGCACTACGTCTTCCAGAACTCCAGTGACGTGCCCGCTCTGCTGTCCGGCGCCACGATCATGTGGGTGCTGGGCGTGCTCGACGACAAGTGGGGCGTGGACGCCCTGGTGAAGCTCGGCGGGCAGATGGTCGCCGCCGGCGTCATGGTCTACCAGGGCCTCACCGTGCTCTGGCTGCCGATCCCCGGTGTGGGCACCGTCGCCGTCACCGACCAGTGGGGCTCCTTCATCACCGTCGCGCTCGTCGTGATCAGCGTGAACGCGGTGAACTTCATCGACGGCCTGGACGGCCTCGCGGCCGGCATGGTCTGCATCGCGGCCGGGGCGTTCTTCGTCTACGCCTACCGGCTCTGGTACGGCTTCTCGGTGCCCGACGCGGCACCGGCCGCGCTGTTCAGCGTGATCCTGGTCGGCATGGTGCTGGGCTTCCTGCCGCACAACTTCCATCCCGCGCGGATCTTCATGGGGGACTCGGGCGCGCTGCTGCTCGGCCTCGTGCTGTCCGTCTGCATGATCTCGATCACCGGCCGGGTCGACCCCGACGTGATCACCGCGCAGACCCAGAGCCAGACTTCGGCCGTGCACGCGATGGTGCCGATCTACATCGTGCTGCTGCTGCCGCTCACGGTGATCGCGATTCCGCTCGCGGATCTCATTCTTGCGGTGGTTCGCCGGACCTGGGCCGGAAAGTCCCCATTCGCCGCGGACAAGCAGCATCTGCACCACCGACTGATGCAACTCGGGCATTCCCACAGCCGCGCAGTATTGATCATGTATTTCTGGTCCGCGCTGCTGGCCTTCGGCACGGTCGCGTTCTCGGTCAACCGCACCGAGCGCCTCGCGCTCAACTTCCTGCTGGGCCTCTGTGCGCTCGGCATCCTGATGCTGCTCTTCCCGCGGTTCCGGCCGCACGCGCCGCGCATGGTGGAGCGCTTCGTTCCGCCCCGGTACCGACGGAGCGTAAAGGTAAGGGATGTTCTTACCGAAGAGACGGTAAAGGAGATCGCCGGGGAGCCCATTTCCTCTGGTGCGAGCCTCTCCATCGCAGATGAGGACCTGTTGGACAAGATCGGAACAGGCTCCCACGCGCTGCGTCACCATTCGGGCACATCGGGACGATCCGCCGGTGGGGCGGCCCCTGTGTCAAGGAGCACACCAAGAAAGTAAAGACTGCACCAAATAGCTTGTGATACCGTTCACGACATCAGGAGAGCTGCCGAAGGACCTTATGGGAGAAGGTCGTTCGACCCCTGCCTCCTGATGATCCCCTCCGCTCGACCCCACCCCCCGGAGCTTTGACGATGCTGTCCAGCGACGCCCGGATCCTGCGCGGCTGCGCCCTCGTGGCGACGCCCGTCGGCATCCTCGCCCTGGTGCTCAGCACCGTGCTGGCGGGTTCCAAGGGACTGATCGGTGCCCTGGTGGCACTGGCCGTGGTCGTGGTGGTCTTCGCGGGCGGGTTCGCGGCTCTGATGCGGCTCACCAAGGACAAGCCCCAGCTGGTCCTGACCGGCGGTCTTCTGGTCTACGCGGTGCAGATGCTGCTCGCAGGCGTCTTCATCGTGGTGTTCAAGCACGCCTCGTTCTTCAACGGCAAGGCCTTCGGCTTCTCGCTCCTGGCCACCCTGCTGGCCTGGGTGGGCGGACAGGTCTGGTTCACGCTCAAGAGCAAGACCCTCTACGTGGACCCCACGGCCGGCCCCAAGCCTGGGGACAAGCCCGGGGGCAAGGCCGGAACGTAAGGCCCGCGTAAAGGTAGTACCAAGACATCTGCTATCGTCCGGATTCCGGAGCCCCCCGCGCGACCACGAGCGTCAAGCGGCCTGTGCGGCCCCGGACAACCCGATCACGGTGCCAACGCGGCGGCTTCCGTCGTGCCGACACACAAGGTTGCAGTTCTGATGCTTCACGACGAAGGAGTCAAGGGTGAGTAACCCCTCCACCACCGCCATCATTGCGAGCGGGTGTCACATCACCCCCTCTGGTTGTGGTTTCCCGGCCCCGGGGCTCAACTCCTTCAACTTCAAGCCGATCTTCAGCATCGGGAGCTTCGACTTCACGAAGCCGATGCTGCTGGCCCTGATCTGCATGCTGCTGGTCGTCGGCTTCTTCTGGGCCGCGTTCCGCAAGCCGAAGCTGGTCCCGGGCAAGCTGCAGCTGGTCGGCGAGATCGGCTACAACTTCATCGCGCGGAACATCGCGCGTGAGGTGATCGGTAAGAAGGGTGACAAGTTCGTCCCCTTCCTGACGTCGATCTTCTTCTTCGTCTGGCTGATGAACATCATGTCCATCATCCCGCTCGCCCAGTTCCCGGTGGCCTCGCGCTTCGCGTACCCGGTGGCCCTGGCGCTGCTGGTGTGGATCACCTACATGTACCTCACCTTCAAGACGCACGGTTTCGCCGGCGGCTGGAAGCACCTGACGTACATGGAGGGTCTGCCCAAGCCCCTGGTGCCGCTCATCGTCTTCCTGGAGTTCCTCCAGAACGTCATCACGCGTCCGTTCACCCTTGCGGTGCGACTGTGGGCCAACATGTTCGCCGGCCACATGCTGATCGTGATGTTCTCCGTCGCGACCTGGTACCTGCTGACGCCGTCGATCATGGCCGCGTTCTCCGGCGCGTCGTTCGTCCTCGCGATCGGCATGACCGCCTTCGAGGTTCTGATCCAGTTCCTGCAGGCGTACATCTTCACGCTGCTCGCCTCGCTCTACATCAGCGGAGCGCTGGAGGAGAGCCACTGATCCTCGCGGATCGCTGAGCTCACACCGCATTACCAACCCATAAGACTTCCGGTGGGAAGCCCCCCGCCGGATCGCATCACAAGAAGGACAAGGGTCACCATGTCTGCTGCTTTCGAGATCGCCGCTGCCGCCACCGGCGTCAAGGGCAACCTGGGTGCCGTCGCCTACGGCCTCGCCGCCATCGGCCCGGGTGTCGGTATCGGTCTGGTCTTCGGTCACTCGATCGAGGCCATGGCCCGTCAGCCCGAGGCCATGCCGATCATCCGCCAGAACATGTTCCTCGGCTTCGCCCTCTGTGAGGTCCTGGCGCTCCTCGGCCTGGTCGTTCCCTTCATCTTCTCGGCCTGAGTCGAACCCAGTAGCCACGCTCGACGAAAGGTTCAGACATGCTGCTGAGCAACATGCTGGCGGATGAGGCGCCTCAGAACCCCCTCATCCCCGCCATGCCGGAACTCATCATCGGCCTGATCGCCTTCTTCATCGTCTTCGGCGTCCTCGGCAAGAAGCTCCTGCCCAACATCCAGAAGACTCTGGAGGAGCGGCGCGACGCGATCGAGGGTGGCCTGGAGCGGGCGGCTGAGGCGCAGGCCGAGGCCACCCGGACGCTGGAGGAGTACAAGGCCCAGCTCGCGGAGGCTCGTCACGAGGCCGCTCGGATCACCGAGCACGCCCGTGAGCAGGGTTCCATGATCATCGCCGAGGCCCGCGAGGAGGCGCAGCGTCAGGCTGCCGTCACCGTCGCCCACGCCCAGGCGGAGATCGAGCGCACCCGTGGTCAGGTGACCACCGCGCTGCGGCACGACATCGGCCGCATCTCGCTCGACCTGGCCGGCAAGGTCGTCGGCGAGTCCCTCGAGGACTCCGCCCGCCAGAGCCGCACCATCGACCGCTTCCTTGACGAGCTTGAGGCCAAGGCTGCGGAGTCGGCGGGTGCCAAGTGAGCGGCGCCACCCGGCAGTCCACCGCGGCCGCCCGTGAGCAGCTCGACGCGCTGACGGACAACACGTCCGTCGACGTCGCGGCGCTCTCGAGCGACCTGCAGGACGTGACCCGGGTGCTGGACCGCGAGGTCACGCTGCGGCGCATCCTGACGGACCCGGCCGCCCCCGGTCAGGCCAAGGCCGACCTGGTCGCCCACCTGCTCCAGGGCAAGGTCGGCGCCGAGACGGTCGACCTGCTCTCGGGCATGGTCCGCTCCCGCTGGAGCGCCGGACGCGACCTGTCGGACGCGACCGAGCAGCTCTCGGCGCTGGCGCTGATCATCGGCGCCGACAAGGCCGGCGAGCTGGACGACGTCGAGGACGAGCTGTTCCGCTTCGGCCGCGTGGTCGCGGGCAACCTGGAGCTCCGCTCCGCGCTCACCGACAACGCCGCCTCCACCTCCGCCAAGGCGGAGCTGGTCGCGAACCTGCTCGGCGGCAAGGCCAAGGCCGCGACGGTCGCGCTGGTCACCTCGCTGGTGACGCAGCCGCGTGGTCGTAGCCTGGAGAGTGGCCTGGAGGAGTACTCCCGCCTGGCCGCCGGCCGTCGCGGTCGCGTGGTCGCGCTGGTGACCACCGCCGTGCCGATGTCCGACGCACAGAAGCAGCGCCTCGCCGCCTCCCTGGAGACCCTCGCGGGTCACCCGGTGCACCTGAACCTCGACGTGGACCCGCAGGTCCTCGGCGGAGTCCGGGTCCAGATCGGCGACGAGATCATCGAGGGCACCATCGCGGGTCGTCTCGACTCCGCGAACCGGAGCCTGGCCGGCTGAGAAAGCCGCATCCCGACCCTCGGTCGGTACACAACAGAGGACGGTCAGAGCCTCATTGAGGGACCTGACCGAGAGTCGAATACTTGCGGCCCTCCACGGGCGGGCCGAGGACGCAACTAGGAGAGCAGGGAACCCAGATGGCGGAGCTCACGATCCGGCCGGAGGAGATCCGGAACGCGCTGGACAACTTCGTCCAGTCGTACCAGCCGGATGCCGCCTCGCGTGAAGAGGTCGGCACCGTCACCTTCACGGCTGACGGCATCGCCAAGGTCGAGGGTCTTCCCTCGGTCATGGCCAACGAGCTGCTGAAGTTCGAGGACGGAACCCTCGGCCTCGCGCTCAACCTCGACACCCGCGAGATCGGTGTCGTCGTCCTCGGCGAGTTCAGTGGGATCGAGGAGGGCCAGACGGTCCGCCGCACCGGCGAGGTGCTGTCCGTCCCGGTCGGCGAGGGCTACCTCGGCCGCGTGGTGGACCCCCTCGGCAACCCGATCGACGGACTCGGCGAGATCGAGGCCCACGGCCGCCGCGCGCTGGAGCTGCAGGCTCCGGGCGTCATGGTCCGCAAGTCGGTGCACGAGCCGATGCAGACCGGCATCAAGGCCATCGACGCGATGACCCCGATCGGCCGTGGCCAGCGTCAGCTGATCATCGGCGACCGCCAGACCGGCAAGACCGCGGTGGCGATCGACACGATCATCAACCAGCGCGACAACTGGCGCTCGGGCGACCCGAAGAAGCAGGTCCGCTGCATCTACGTCGCCGTCGGCCAGAAGGGCTCCACCATCGCCTCCGTTCGCGGAGCGCTGGAGGAGGCCGGTGCGCTCGAGTACACCACCATCGTCGCCGCCCCGGCGTCGGACCCGGCGGGCTTCAAGTACCTGGCCCCCTACACCGGCTCCGCCATCGGCCAGGAGTGGATGTACGACGGCAAGCACGTCCTGATCATCTTCGACGACCTGTCGAAGCAGGCCGAGGCCTACCGCGCCGTGTCGCTGCTGCTGCGTCGTCCGCCGGGCCGCGAGGCCTACCCGGGTGACGTCTTCTACCTGCACTCCCGCCTGCTGGAGCGCTGCGCGAAGCTCTCCGACGAGCTGGGCGCCGGCTCGATGACCGGTCTGCCGATCATCGAGACCAAGGCCAACGACGTCTCGGCGTACATCCCGACCAACGTCATCTCGATCACCGACGGCCAGTGCTTCCTGGAGTCCGACCTGTTCAACGCCGGCGTTCGCCCGGCCGTGAACGTCGGTATCTCGGTCTCCCGCGTCGGTGGCTCCGCCCAGATCAAGGCGATGAAGTCGGTCGCCGGCCGTCTGCGCCTGGACCTGGCCCAGTACCGCGAGCTGGAGGCGTTCGCCGCCTTCTCCTCCGACCTGGACTCGGCCTCCAAGGCCCAGCTGGAGCGTGGCGCCCGCCTGGTCGAGCTGCTGAAGCAGGGCCAGTACCAGCCGTTCCCGGTCGAGGAGCAGGTCGTCTCGATCTGGGCCGGCACCACGGGCCGTCTGGACGAGGTCCCGGTCGCGGACGTGCGCAAGTTCGAGCGTGAGTTCCTGGACTACCTGCGCCGCGAGCACAAGGGCGTCCTGACCACCATCGTCGAGACGCAGAAGCTCGAGGACGGCACGATCGAGTCGCTGGTCGAGGCCATCACGGCGTTCAAGCGCGAGTTCACCACGCACACCGGTGCGCTCCTCGGCGAAGACGCCTGACGAGTCGGAAAGGACGTAACGACCCATGGGAGCACAGCTTCGGGTCTACAAGCGCCGGATCCGCTCTGTCACCGCGACGAAGAAGATCACCAAGGCGATGGAGATGATCTCCGCGTCGCGCATCATGAAGGCGCAGCGCGCGGTGGCCGCCTCCTCCCCGTACGCGAACGAGCTCACCCGTGCGGTGACCGCGGTCGCGACGAGGTCGAACGCCAAGCACCCGCTGACCACCGAGCCGGTCGACGCCACGCGCGCCGCCGTCCTCGTGGTCACCGCGGACCGCGGTCTGGCCGGTGGTTACTCCAGCAACGCCATCAAGGCGGCGCTGGACCTGACCAAGCGGCTCAAGGCCGAGGGCAAGGCTGTCGACACCTACGTGATCGGCCGCAAGGGCGTCAGCTACTACGGGTTCCGCAACCTCGCGGTCGCGGGCTCGTGGGTCGGGTTCTCCGACAAGCCGACGTACCAGGACGCCAAGGAGGCGTCCGCGGCCCTGATCGACGCGTTCGTGACGGAGACCTCGGCGGGCGGTGTGGACGAGCTCCACATCGTCTCGACGGAGTTCGTCTCGATGCTCACCCAGAACCCGGTGGAGGCCCGCCTCCTGCCGCTGTCGCTGGCTGAGACCGAGGCCAACGCGGAGGAGCAGGGACCGTTCCCGCTCTACGACTTCGAGCCGTCGGCCGAGGGCGTCCTGGACGCCCTGCTGCCGCGGTACGTGGAGAGCAGGATCTACAACGCGCTGCTGCAGTCGGCTGCTTCCGAGCACGCCGCCCGCCGCCGCGCGATGAAGAGCGCGACGGACAACGCCGGCGAGCTCATCAAGTCGCTCACGCGACTCGCCAACACGGCCCGCCAGGCCGAAATCACCCAGGAAATCAGCGAGATCGTCGGTGGCGCGAGCGCCCTGGCCGATGCGAACGCGGGGAGTGACTGAAATGACTGCCACTGTAGAGACGGCCACGGCGACGGGCCGCGTCGCGCGGGTCATCGGCCCGGTCGTCGACGTGGAGTTCCCCGTCGACGCCATGCCGGACATGTTCAACGCCATGCACGTCGAGATCGACGCGCCCGACGGCACCGGCAAGAAGACCCTGACCCTCGAGGTCGCGCAGCACCTGGGCGACGGGATGGTCAAGGCCATCTCGATGCAGCCCACCGACGGTCTGACCCGTGGTGCCACGGTCACCGACACCGGCTCCGCGATCTCGGTGCCGGTCGGCGACATCACCAAGGGCAAGGTCTTCAACGCCCTGGGCGAGGTGCTCAACGTCGACCGTGAGGCGTTCAACGCCGAGGTCACCGAGCGCTGGCCGATCCACCGCAAGGCGCCGAACTTCGACCAGCTCGAGTCCAAGACCGAGATGTTCGAGACGGGTATCAAGGTCATCGACCTGCTCACCCCGTACGTCCAGGGTGGAAAGATCGGTCTGTTCGGTGGTGCCGGTGTCGGCAAGACCGTGCTGATCCAGGAGATGATCTACCGCGTCGCCGAGAACTTCGGTGGTGTGTCCGTGTTCGCCGGCGTCGGCGAGCGCACCCGTGAGGGCAACGACCTCATCCACGAGATGGTCGACTCGGGCGTTCTGGACAAGACCGCGCTGGTCTTCGGCCAGATGGACGAGCCGCCGGGCACGCGTCTGCGCGTCGCGCTCTCCGCGCTGACCATGGCGGAGTACTTCCGCGATGTGCAGGGCCAGGACGTGCTGCTCTTCATCGACAACATCTTCCGGTTCACCCAGGCCGGTTCCGAGGTGTCGACCCTGCTCGGCCGTATGCCCTCCGCGGTGGGTTACCAGCCGAACCTGGCCGACGAGATGGGTCAGCTCCAGGAGCGCATCACCTCGACCCGCGGTCACTCGATCACCTCGATGCAGGCGATCTACGTCCCCGCGGACGACCTGACCGACCCGGCCCCGGCCACCACCTTCGCCCACCTCGACGCGACGACGGTTCTCTCCCGTCCGATCTCGGAGAAGGGCATCTACCCGGCCGTGGACCCGCTGGACTCCTCGTCCCGCATCCTCGACCCGCGGTACATCTCGGCCAACCACTACGAGACCGCTGTGCGTGTCAAGGGGATCCTCCAGAAGTACAAGGACCTCCAGGACATCATCGCGATCCTCGGTATGGACGAGCTGTCCGAAGAGGACAAGGTCACCGTCAACCGGGCGCGCCGCATCGAGCGCTTCCTGTCGCAGAACACCTACGTCGCCAAGCAGTTCACCGGCGTCGACGGCTCCACCGTGCCGCTGTCCGAGACGATCGACGCGTTCAACGCGATCGCCGACGGCAAGTACGACGGTGTCCCGGAGCAGGCGTTCTTCATGTGCGGTGGCATCGAGGACCTCGAGCGCAACGCCGCCGAGCTCGCCAAGAAGTAATCGCCTTCGGGCAGTGAGGGACAGGGGCGGCCCGACCGCTGGTTGGGTCCGCCCCTGTCCCACCCGTTATTCTTTTTCCCACCCCCGCTTCACGGCGGGGGGTCGAGACCGAGGAGCCCACGGTGGCTGAGCTGCACGTCGAGCTGGTCGCGGCCGACCGAAAGGTCTGGTCGGGCGAGGCCACGATCGTCCTTGCCCGTACCAAGTCCGGTGACATCGGCATCCAGCCGAACCACACGCCGGTCCTTGGTGCCATGGACCCCCAGCCGGTGACCATCCGCCAGGCGGACGGCACCACGGTGGTCGCGGCGGTGCACGGCGGCCTGCTGTCCTTCGCGGACAACCGGCTGTCGATCCTGGCCGAGGTCGCGGAGCTGGCCGACGAGATCGACGTCGACCGCGCCGAGCGGGCCCTGGCGGGCGCCAAGGCCGAGTCCGAGGCGGCGGCCCAGCGCCGCGCCGAGGTCCGGCTTCTCGCGGCGACCGGCCGCTGAGACACGCCGCTTGCGCGGAGCGTCTGAGCGACACGAGCTTCACCGGCAGTCCCGGGGCACCTGTGGTGACCCCGGGACTGCTGTATCAGTTGTGCACGTGTGAAGGTCGTCGACTCGGGGCGGGTCGACGAGGAGGGAGCCGGGCATGGTGCTCGCGGTGGTGACCGTCATCGCGGTGCTGCTGGTCTGCCTGCTCGCGCTGGGGGCCTTCGCGGTACGGCGGCGTCTGATCCAGAGACCCGGCGGCACCTTCGACTGTTCGGCGCGCCTGGACGTGCCGACGGCCCCGGCCGAGGGGCAGGACTCCGCCGAGGCGGAGGACGAGGCAGGTGGCAAGGGCTGGATCTTCGGGATCGCCCGCTACAACAACGACGCGGTGGAGTGGTTCCGCGTCTTCAGCTGGGCCCCGCGCCCGCGCCGGGTGCTGCAGCGTTCGCTGATCGAGGTCGTCGAGCGGCGCACCCCGCAGGGACAGGAGGAGCTGGCGCTCCTCTCCGGGGCCGTCGTGCTCTGCTGCACGCATGCCGGAGAGCCGCTGGAGCTCGCCATGAGCGAGGACGCGCTCACCGGCTTCCTGGCCTGGCTGGAGGCCGCACCCCCCGGCCAGCGGGTCAACGTCGCGTGACGGACGGCCTCGACGATCTCGTCGAGCACGAGGGCGTGGTCCTGTGGGGCCTGATGGGCAACGTCTACCGGCTGATCAACGACCGGCTGCGCCACGACATCGCCGACGCCACGGGCCTGGACGGCTCCGAGTTCGAGTTCCTGCTGCGGCTGGCCCGCTTCCCCGACGCCTGCGGCATGGCCACCCGTGTCGGCGAGACCATGGGCTTCACCTCCGCCGGCACCACCAAGCTCGTCGCCCGGCTGGAGCGCAAGAGCCTGATCGAGCGCTCGCGCGACCCCGAGGACGGGCGCGCCTATCTGGTCCGGATGACCGGGGCCGGCGTGGAGGCGCTGCGGCTGGGCCTGGAGGCCCACGTCCCGCGCCTGGACCGGGAGGTCCTCGGCCATCTCACCGCCGCGCAGCGGCGCTCCCTGCAGGGCCTGCTGACCGATCTGGACCCGACCCTGCGGGACTAGGCTGCCGCCATGGTCAACCTCACGCGCATCTACACCCGGACCGGCGACGACGGCAGCACCGCGCTCGGCGACATGAGCCGCACCCGCAAGACGGACACCCGCCTCGCCGCCTACGCCGACAGCAACGAGGCCAACGCCGCCATCGGCGTCGCCCTCGCCTGCGGCTCGCTCGACGAGGAGATCGCGGCCGTGCTGACGCGCGTCCAGAACGACCTCTTCGACGTCGGCGCGGACCTCGCGACGCCGGTGGCTCCGGACCCCGAGTACCCGCCGCTGCGCGTGCTCCAGTCCTACGTCGACCGCCTGGAGGCGGACTGCGACCGCTTCAACGCCGAGCTGGAGAAGCTGCGCAGCTTCATCCTCCCCGGCGGCACCCCCGGCGCCGCCTACCTGCACGTCGCCTGCACCGTGGTGCGGCGAGCGGAGCGCAGCACCTGGGCCGCGATCGAGGAGTACGGCGACGGCATCAACCCGCTCACGGCGAAGTACCTCAACCGCCTCTCCGACCTGCTGTTCATCCTGGCGCGCTCGGCGAACAAGTCGGTGGGCGACGTGCTGTGGGTGCCGGGGGAGAACCGCTAGGCAGTGTTTTAGAACCAGTGATTCCTGCGCCCTGCTGCCGCGATGATCTTCGCTGTGGGGCGTGGGGATCTTCGTGATGAGCAATGGGCCGTGCTGGAGCCGCTGTTGCCGGTGTCCGAGGTGGGGCGGCGGGCGGTGTCTCAGCGGAAGTTGATCGACGGGATCCGCTGGCGGGTGCGGACCGGGGCGCCGTGGCGGGATCTCCCTGCGGAGTACGGCCCCTGGCAGACCGTCTACGGACTCTTCCGGCGATGGCAACGTCGTGGCGTGTGGGCGGCTGTGTTCACGGCCCTGCAGGCTCGTGCCGATGCGGCCGGAGGGATCGTCTGGGAGGTCAACGTCGACTCCACGATCTGCCGGGCCCACCAGCACGCTGCCGGTGCCCGCAGGGCCGGGCACGAGCAGAACGAACCACCCGGGGGCGTCGCCACCGAGCCTGACGACCACGGGCTCGGACGCTCACGCGGAGGCTGGACCACGAAGATCCACCTGGCTTGCGAACAGGGCCAGAAACCGCTGTCGATCCTGGTCACAGCTGGTCAGCGCGGCGACAGCCCACAGTTCGTCCCGGTCCTGGAAGCCATCCGCGTCCCCCGGCCCGGGGCCGGCCGACCACGCACCCGCCCGGATCGAGTTCGAGCTGACAAGACATCCCACGCGGATAAGCGTCAAGCCACTGCGGCAGGTTGATCTTCCGATAGCGGAGTTGCGAAGGCCTTCGTCTCGTCGTAGGGCTG